>DAHWNE010000328.1 GCA_027340195.1 Acetobacteraceae bacterium
TGGTCTGTGACGGGATACGGCAAGGGACTCCGCCACGCCGGCGCCGGCCGGCGCGCGGAGACGCCGCGACAGGGGAACCGAGTTGAGCCAGACCGAAGATCCGATCCTCCGTACCCCCCCCACCTCCCAGGCGCAGCCGCAGCGCTATACGCGCCGGCTGTCCGACAAGGTGCTGGTCGCCTTCCACCACGCCTGCGACCAGGGCGATTTCGAGGTCGCCGAGCACCTGCTGCACGTCCTCGAGATGATGCTCACCCGCCGCCCGCTGACCCCGGACGGCACCCGCCGGCGCAACATGGAAAGCCTCGTCGCCGCTCATGAGCGACTCTGGCACCTCCGCCACCCGGACGCCCCGCAGCTCTGAGCCGGCCGCTCAGAACCGCACCGCCGCCGAGACGATCCCGAAATTGAACGGCGCGCCGCGCTGGCCGTGATAGGTCCGGCTGCGCACAACCTCGGTATAGCCCAGCCGCCAGCCGCGCCAGAACAGCACCACCCCCGCCTCTACCTCGCCCACGAAGCGGTCGCGGGTGACGTGCGGGCCGCCCGGCCAGTCATTGCCGTCAAGGAATATGTCGCGGGCGACGGCCTGCCCGTCGATGCCGATGAAGCCGTACCAGGCGAAGCGCCGGGCCTGGAACGCCGCCCCCCCGTCCGGCCCGGGCGGCAGCCGGGTCGGCCCGAAATCCGCCCCCAGCCCGCTGCCGACGCGAAACACCACGCCGGCCGAGAGGTCATCGCGCACATTGCCCGCCGCCCCGCCCAGCTCCGGCAGCAGGTCCGCCCAACGGCTCAGCCCCAGGCGCCAGATCCGCTGCGCGGTGAGTTCCACCGTCGGCTCGTTGCGCAGCTGATAGCCCCAGCCGCGGTCGATGCCCTGGCCGATCAGATGGTGGAACCCGGACATCACCGATGCCGCCCCGGCCGCGGGACCGACCACGCCCACGGCGAGCGAGAGCGTGTCCTGATGCGCGCGCGTGGCCTGGCTCAGGGAGATGGTGGCGGCGAGATAGCCGGCATAGGGGCGATCGCCCGGGTCGGGCGGGGCCAGCTGGGTGTCGTAGGGGGTATACATCTGCTGCGACAGCCCGAGCCCCCAGCGCGTCCGGCCGGGGCCGAACAGGCGCCGGGCCAGCCGGTCGAGCCCCCCGGGCACCGCACCCGCCGGCGAGACCCAGCGGATCGAAAGCCCGTTCACATAGTTCCGATCCACCGGCCCGCCGCCGGCCAGGGTGGCGTTCTCCTGCTGGAAGGCGAACACCCCGCCCTCCGCGCGCGCCGCCGGCGGGGCCAGCAGCACGACCAGCGCGAGCACGGGGAGCAGCCGCCCCGCGCGGGGATTCAGGATCGGGGTCATCGGGCAAACTCCGAAGCGAAAGGACATCCACGAATGGTTCGCATCGGCACGGCCCGTCGTTACCGAATGGCGCGACCCGGACCGGCATAGACGCGCCGACCCGCCTTCCAGGTGCCCAGCACCATCCCCTCCAGCGCCCGCCCGTCGAACGGCGTGTTGCGCGCCTTGCCCGGCAGCGCCCCGGCCTCCACCCGCCAGGCGCGCTCGGGCTGGAACAGGCAAAGATCGGCCGGCGCCCCCGGGGCCAGCCGCCCGGCGGCGATCCCCAGCAGCGCCGCCGGCCGGCAGGTCAGCAGCGCCAGCGCCGCCGACAGATCCAGCCCGTTGCCGTGCACCTGCGCCAGGGTCACCGCCAGCAAGGTGGCGAGCCCCGCCCCGCCCGGCGCCGCCTGGGCGAAGGGCAGGCGCTTGTCGTCGGCATCGCGCGGCTGGTGGTCGGAGGCGACGGCATCGATGGTGCCGTCGGCCAGCGCCGCCGCCACCGCCTGCCGGTCCGCCTCCGCCCGCAGCGGCGGCGACAGCTTGGCGTAGGTACGGAACGCCCCGATGGCGGTCTCGTTGAGATCGAAATAGGGCGGCGCGGTGTCGCAGGTGACGGCGAGCCCCTCCGCCTTGGCGCGGCGGATCAGCCCCAGCGCCTCGGCGGTGGAGACATGGGCGAAATGCACCGCTCCGCCGGTCAGCGCGGCCAGCCGGATGTCGCGGGCGACCTGGATCGCCTCGGCGGCGGCGGGGATGCCCGGCAGGCCGAGCCGTGTCGCGAGCGCGCCCGAGGTCGCGGCACCCCCGGCGGCGAGACTCGGCTCCTCCGGATGCTGGACGATGCGCATCCCGAACCCGGCGGCATAGGCCAGGGCGGTGCGCATCAGCCGCGCCGGGCCGACCGCGCGCGCGCCGTCGGTGAAGGCCACCGCGCCGGCCTCGGCCAGCAGCCCGAGCTCGGCCAGGGTCTCCCCCCGGCAGCCGCGGGTGACCGCGCCATAGGGCAGGATCGTGAGGCTGCCGGTCTCCTCGCCGCGCGCGCGCAACAGGCGCACCAGCGCGGGGTCGTCGATCGCCGGGCTGGTATCGGGCAGGGCGACGAGGGTGGTGATGCCGCCGGCGGCGGCGGCCTCGGCGGCGGAGGCGATGGTCTCCCGATACTCCGCCCCCGGCTCGCCCAGGGCGGCGCGCATATCCACCAGCCCGGGGCACAGCACCGCCCCCGCCGGCGCGTCCAGGATCTTCGCCCCCTCGGGGGCGGTCACCTCGGCCCCCAGCGCGGCGATCCGCCCGTCCCGCACCAGCAGCGCGCCGGGCCGATCCAGCCCGCTCGCGGGGTCGATCAGGCGGACGCCGGCGATCAGCAGGTCGCGCTCAGCCATTGGCCCCGCCGCGCGAGAGCGTGTCCAGCACCGCCATCCGCACCGCCACCCCCATCTCCACCTGCTCGCGGATCACCGAGCGCAGCGGGTCGTCGGCCACCGCGCTGTCGATCTCGACGCCGCGATTCATCGGCCCGGGATGCATCACCAGCGCATCCGGCCGGGCGCGCGCGAGGCGGGCCGCGTCCAGCCCCCAGAAGCGGAAGAACTCGCGCGCCGAGGGCACCAGCCCGCCGTCGCCCATCCGCTCGCGTTGCAGGCGCAGCATCATCACGATGTCGGCGCCGTCGAGGCCGGCATCCATGTCGTGATGGCGTTCGACCCCGAAGGCCTCGATCTCGGCCGGCATCAGGGTGGGCGGGCCGACCACGCGCACCCGGCTGCCCATGGCGGTGAGCAGATGGATGTTCGAGCGCGCCACCCGCGAATGGGCGATGTCGCCGCAGATCGCCACCGTCAGCCCGGCCAGCCGCCCCTTGCGGCGGCGGATGGTCAGCGCGTCCAGCAGCGCCTGGGTCGGATGCTCATGGGTGCCGTCGCCGGCGTTGATGACCGCGGCCTCGACCTTCTGCGCCAGCAGATCGGGCGCGCCGGACTGGGCGTGGCGGACCACCAGCAGGTCGCAATGCATGGCGTTCAGGGTGGCCGCGGTGTCCAGCAGGGTCTCGCCCTTGTTCACCGAGGAGGTGGCGACCGACATGTTGATGACATCCGCCCCCAGCCGCTTGCCGGCGAGTTCGAAGCTGGTGCGGGTGCGGGTGCTGTCCTCGAAGAACAGGTTGATGAGGGTGCGTCCGCGCAGCAGGTCGCGCTGGGTCTTGCCGGACCGGTTGAGCAGCACGTAGCTCTCGGCCAGGTCGAGCAACTGGCCGATATCGTGAGGGTGCATGCCCTCGATGGCGAGGAGGTGGCGGAGCGGCACGCGCCGCTTGTCGCCGCCGCCGCCCGGCAGGTCAACCGGGGGCGTTCCAGCGCCGGTGTCCGGACATTTACCGGCCGTTCACTCCGGCGGCGCATACCGGACGCCGGTTGCCGGGACGTGGTCGGCCCATCGGCCCTCCGGCGGGCGCCAATCCGTACACCCTGGATTGACGATACATGAGCAACAGGCTACGAAACCAGAACTGGTCCGCACCCGGTTGCGGGCACGCGGCAGCGGCCCGCGCGCGGCAGCCTCCGGTCAGGGGAACAAGGCTTGTCATGAAAAGCTTCGTGACCTTCCGCCATGCCGGCGCGTCCGCCCCGACCTTCCACAAGCGCGACGAAGCCGGACGAACGATCAGCGACCAGAGAGCCCGCTTCGTCCAGGCTGCCAGGGCCGCCAACGCGGCCGTCAAACGGCAACCGACACCGAGCGGCGCGGGAGGCGGGATTGGCAGCGGTAAGCGGGCCGGAACAGGTCTATAATCGCTTCATTTCCGCGGCCGGCTACGATGAAGATGGCGATCCCGATGCGATCGCCCTTTTTTCGTACGCCCTGGTGGAGAAGGATCGCTACGATTGGATCGCGCATCATCGCCAGGAAAACGGCGGCGCGTCTCCCTCCGATTCCGACATGGAATCCTGGTTCCGATCAAAGCCGGATTCCTATTTCAGGGAAAAGCAGAGCTTCGCGCTGAGCTGGTACAAAAGCTTCGCACGCAGCCTGCTGGAAGACGAGATCGAGTGGCAAAGGAAAGAAGCGATCAAGGAGTATATCGGGGCGAAGCTGGGGTTCCTGAACCAGCTCTGGATAAGCCTCGTGTGCAACTTCGCCTTCCTGGTCCTGATGGG
>DAHWNE010000022.1 GCA_027340195.1 Acetobacteraceae bacterium
CAGCGGCCCCGAAAATTGCAGCACGCCGCCCTCGAATGGTCAACAGCCCGACCGCCCGAACAGGCCCCGCATCGGTCATCCCGGCGTCAGCCGCGCGGCCTCCGTGGTGCGCCGGTTCATGGACCGAACGCAAGGTCGGCGTTTTGCGCCGGCGATGGCAGACCGGAGATCACGCGACCGCCGGCACCACCTCCTCGGCCAGGATGGTGATCTGCTCCACCGCCTGCGCGAACGACATGCCCGGCCAGTGCGAGCCGAACACGATGTAGTTCACGCCCAACCGGCGCTTGAGGTCCAGCACCTGCTCGGTCACCTCGGCCGGCGAGCCGAACAGGAACCGATCCTGGATCAGGCTGTCGAAGTCGCGGTCGAAATCATCGCCCGCCGGCATCACCTTGTCCTGACCCCAGGCCCGGTAGGCGGCGTATTTGGTCTCGATCGCGGAGCGCGCGCGGCGGATCGCCTCCTCCCGGGTCGGCGCCACATAGACCTCGCGCATGATCGGCAGTTCGGCCGGCATCGGCTTGCCGGCGGCCTCCAGCGCGCGCTTGTACACCTCCAGCTGGCGGGTGATGGTGGCGATGGTGCTGTGCGGGTTGATGTACCAGCAATCGGCCATCCGCGCGGCGCGGCGGATGCCGGCGTCGGCGTTGGCGCCGTACCACACCGGCGGGCCGGGCTTCTGCACCGGTTTCACCGTGCAGTTCGCATGGTCCAGGCGGAAATGCGAGCCATCCATGGTGACGAAATCTTCCGCCCACAGCCGGCGGATGGTGGTCAGGCATTCCTCCAGCCGCGCCGGGGCCGCCTTCTGGGTGGTGCCGAAGGCCTGGAACTCCACCTCGCGGTAGCCCAGGCCGATGCCGAACACGAATTTCCCGTCGCTCATGATATCGAGGGTGGCGAGTTGCTCGGCCAGGTCCAGCGGCTTGTGCAGCGGCAGCAGCACCACCCCGGCGACGATGCGCAGCCGCGGGCACAGCGCCGCCACCTGGGCCAGGAACGGGATCTGCTGCACCGACTGAAACGGGTGGGAGCTGTAGTGGGAGCCTTTCAGGATCGAATCGTAGCCCAGCGCCTCGGCGCGGCGGGCGAAATCCAGGTCCTCGCGCAGCCGGACGCGCATGTCGTCGCCCTCTGGATACTGGCCGCGGATCATCACGCCGAATTTCATGCTGCGTCTCCCCCGAAGTTCACATGCTTGCCGACCGCCGAGGGGACCACAACCCCCTCCCCATAGGCCGCGGCCAGGGCGCGCACCGCGCGCCAGCCGGTGCAATGGGCGGGCAGGATCAGATCGAGGCCGAACCCGCCGAGATCGGCCACCGTCTGCGGGATGATCTCCTCGTTCTCGCCCGAGAGATGGAATCCGCCCATCACCGCGTGCAGCCGCTCGCCCGGGAACGCCGCCCGCGCTTCGTGCAGCACGTTGACGATTCCGGCGTGCGAGCAGGCGGAGAACACCACCACCCCGCGCCCCTTCACCCGCGCGGCCATGAAACGTTCGTCCATCAGCAGCGGATCCGGCTCCCACCGCCCATCCGCGCCGCGACGCACCTGCGCGGGGTAGCCGCGTTCATAGGCGGTGCGGCGGGGGATTTCGCCGGAAAGGTAGAAGTGTCCGCCGGCCAGCGCCTGCGGCTCGGCGGTCACCACCGTGGCGGCGCCGTGGGCGGCGAGCAGCTCGGGCGAGGCGATGTTTTCCATCGGGAAGACGCCGCCGTCGGGCTGGCGCGCGCCGCGCTCGGCGAACATGCCGGGGTGCAGGAAACACGGCACCGGGCGACCGAGATTCGCCGCCCGGATATGATCGAACGCCTCGATCAGCCCGCCGGCGTGATCCCAGTGGCCATGCGAGAGCACCACCGCCTCGATGGCGGAGAAATCGATCCCGAGCCTGGGCGCGTTATGCGCGATCGCCATGGCGGCCGGTCCGGCGTCGAACAGCACGCTGCGGGGGCTGTCGCCGGACCAGGCGGTCACCACCAGCGACAGCCCGTGATTGGCGCAGCACATCGCCGCCCCGCTGGTGCGGACCATGCCGTTGCGGCGCAGCACCGCCGGCTCGCGGGTGACGAAGCGGGGGGTGGAGGACAGCGGATCGACGGCGTTGTCCACCAGCACCTGGACTTCGAGACGATCGACCTCCTGGATCGGGAGCATGGGCGTATCCTTCCGGTTCAACGCGGATTTGACCGCGCCGGGCGGCAGGGCGCAAGCCGCATGGCGCGAGGGAACGCGGCCATCTGATTTCACATATATCATGTCGAAAATGCAATTTTCTGAACACAACGGCAATAGACGAAGGCGCGCAGGATCGTATTTGGTCAAGCTCGGGGTTCGACCGGATCGGAGGATGACGTCCGCTCGCTCGCGTCGCCATCCGGCGGAGCCCCCGGCATGGGGTGTTCCGCGGGTGAGCGCGGCCTGCCGGCGCGCGCCATTCCTACGACCATTCCGCGCGTGACAGCAACAGCGCTACGCAGCAACAGGAGGATACACTTGGAACGATTCCTTTCCGGCACCGGCCGCCGCGATCTGCTTAAGGCCGGCGTTGCCGCGGGCGCGATGTCGCTCGCCGGCCCCGCCATCATCAAGGCTCGCGCCGAGGTTCCGGTGAAGATCGGCATGATCGACCCGCTGACCGGGGTGCTCTCGGTTCCCGCCCAGAGCGAGGTGGAGGGCGCGCGCTACGCGGTGAAGGTGCTGAACGCGAAGGGCGGAATCCTGGGCCGCCCGATCGAGCTGCTGGTGGAGGACTCGGCCAACGACGTCGGCACCGGCGTCGCCAAGGCGCACAAGCTGATCGACCGCGACCATGTCAACGTGATCTTCGGCGACGTGAACTCCGGCATCGCCTACGCGATCGCGCAGGTGACCTACCAGAAGAAGGTGTTCCAGATCGTCCCGGGCGGGCACACCGATCAGATCACCGGCAAGGACTGCCACTGGAACGTGTTCCGCGTCTGCAACACCACCAGCATGGACGCCAACGCGATCACGCCCGACCTCATCAAGCATTTCGGCAAGCGCTGGTATTTCGTCACCCCCGACTATGCCTATGGGCACACCCTGCAGGCGGCGTTCGTCAAGGCGCTGAA
>DAHWNE010000364.1 GCA_027340195.1 Acetobacteraceae bacterium
CTCGAGGTCCGCGAGATCACCCAGCGCCTCCGCCGTGCCGGCCAGCGGGAGGAGCACCGGCGCCTTGAGTCGTCCGGTGGAGATCAGGCGGATCGTGTCGCGCTGCGCGAGGTCGGCGATCGGCACCGGCCACATTCAAAGGCCGCCGCGCAGCGCATCGATGTGCCGCCGAACCTCCAGCATCCCGGGAATGCCGCCGTCGATCAGGATATCGAGGGGCCGGCGCCCCCCATAGACAGGCCCCTTGTTGGGCAGGCGGATCCATTCGTCGCTGAGCGGCTCCGAAAACAGCAGCCGCAAGCCCTTGAAGATCCCGACGAGGACGCTGATCCGGGTGAGGACATCCCGCGGCAGCGCCCCGGTCCGTTCCCCGTTCTTCATCCGGAACCAGGTCCGCTCGGAGACATCGCCCAGCAGGGCGCATGTCTCGGCGCCGGTCAGGCGCCAGATCGCGGCCAGCCTGACGATGCCGTCGATCGCGGCCGGCGTCAGCCGGAGTCGGGTCGCCGGATCGGCCAGATTGGCGACGGCTGGGGGAGGATCCGGATCGACGGCCGGACCAATGGCAGAAACGGACGCGCTCATGGCTGTCTCCTGGCGGCTTATATGCTGCCATTTGGCAGTCGCCGCAAGCGGCGACGCCGACGAACCGGACCGATGACCCGCCGCTCACGAAATCGTGATAATCCCTACGCTGATAGTCACTATGCTGACGAATGGCCCCACGCTACACTCCCCCCAATCATAAATCCGGGAGGACCCAAGCGTGACCCAGCCCATCCTCATCGCCGGCGGCGGCATCGGCGGGCTCGCCGCGGCCCTCGGCCTCGCCCGCGCCGGCCGGCGCGTCCTGGTGCTGGAAAAATCCCCCGCCCTCGGCGAAATCGGCGCCGGCATCCAACTCGGCCCCAACGCCTTCCACGCCTTCGATGCCCTGGGCGTGGGCGACGCCGCCCGCGCCATGGCCGTCTATATCGACAGCCTGCGCCTGATGGACGCCCTCACCGCCGAGGAAATCACCCATATCGACCTCGGCCCCGCCTTCCGCGCCCGCTTCGGCAACCCCTACGCGGTGATCCATCGGGGCGATTTGTACGGCGTGTTCCTCCGCGCCTGCCAGGACAACCCGGCGATCGAACTCCGCGCCGCGGCCGAAGTCACCGGCTACCGGCAGGACGGCGCCGGCGTCACCGCGGCACTCGCCGACGGGACGGAGGTCGCCGGCGCGGCGCTGATCGGCGCCGACGGGCTCTGGAGCCGCGTGCGCCGCCAGCTGGTGGGCGACGGCGCGCCCCGGGTCTCCGGCCACACCACCTATCGGTCGGTCATCCCCACCGAGCAGATGCCCGAGCATTTGCGCTGGAACGCCGCCACCCTGTGGGCGGGGCCGAAATGCCACCTGGTCCATTACCCGCTGCACGGGTGGAAGCAGTTCAACCTGGTGGTCACCTACCACAACGACGCCCCCGAACCGGTCGCCGGCAAGCCGGTGAGCTTCGAGGAGGTGATGGCCGGCTTCACCCATATCCACCCCGCCGCCCAGGCGATCATCCGCCACGGCCAGGACTGGAAGCTCTGGGTGCTGTGCGACCGCGACCCGGTGGGGAACTGGACCGACGGGCGCGTCGCCTTGCTGGGCGACGCCGCGCATCCGATGCTGCAATACATGGCCCAGGGTGCCTGCATGGCGATGGAGGACGCGGTGGCGCTGGCGCATGAGGTCGCGGCGCGTCCCGACGACCTGCCGGCGGCGCTGGCCGCCTATCAGCACCGCCGCCTGCTGCGCACCGCGCGGGTGCAGCTGCAATCGCGCGCGGTGGGGGAGCACATCTACCACCCCGCCGGCGTCCACGCCGCGTTGCGCAACGCCGTGATGACCGCCAAATCCTCGGCCGACTGGTATGATGCCCTCGCCTGGCTGTACGGCGGCAACGGGCTCGACGCCTGAACCGAAAACCCAAGGGAGATCCAGGATGAACGACGCCCCCACCCTCGGCACGCTGGACGAGCTGCCGCGCGACTATCTGGACGCCATGGCCGCGCGCAACCTGGTGCCGCTGTGGCCCAGCCTGCGCGGGTTCATGCCGGTCGGCGCCCCGCGCCCGCGCAGCCTGCCCAGCCTGTGGCGCTACGCGGAGGTGCGCCCGCTGCTGATGCGGGCCGGCGAACTCACCCCGATCGAGAAGGCCGAGCGGCGGGTGCTGGTCTATTGCAACCCCGGCCACGGGCTCGACGGGCTGCACAGTTCCGGCACCATCTATGTCGGGATGCAGCTGATCCTGCCGGGGGAGAACGCGCCCGCCCATCGCCACCCGCCGGTCGCGGTGCGGCTGGTGGTGGAGGGCGAGGGCGCGGTCACCATCGTCAACGGCGAGCGCCTGCCGATGCAGCGCGGGGACCTGATCCTGACCCCCTCGCTCAACTGGCACGAGCATGTCCATGCCGGCACCGGCCCGGTGGTGTGGATGGACGCGCTCGATCTGCCGCTGCTGGTGGCGATGGAGGCGGCCTATGTGGTCGAGGGCGCGAGCCAGCCCCCCCGCAACGCGCCCGACGCCTCCGCCACCCGCTACCGTCGCGCCGGGCTGGTGCCCTACGCCTCGCTCGCCGCGCCGCGCGCGCCCTATCCGCTGCTGCGCTGGCCCTGGGCGGAGGTGCGGGAGGCGCTGGTGGCGCTGGCCGGCGACACGCCGGCCGGGCAGCCGGTGCAGCTGGCCTATGTGAATCCGGAGACCGGCGGGGAATGCCTGCCGACCCTGGGGTTCTCGGCGCTGATGCTGCGCCCGGGCGAGGCGGTCGGGCTGGTGCGCGACAGCGCGAGCAAGGTGTTCCACGTGGTCGCCGGCGCGGTGGACGCGGAGGTCGGCGGCACCGGCCTGGGGGCGGCCGAGGATGCCGACGTGTTCGCCGCGCCGCCGCACGCGCGGGTGCGGCTCGCCAACCGCTCCACCCACCAGCCGGCGTTCCTGTTCCAGGTCGATGACGCGCCGTTGCAGCGCAAGATCGGCATCCACGAACGGTTCGCCGACTGATGGCGCTGCCGCCGCTGGATGACCGCCCGGGACATCTGATCCGCCGCTGCCACCAGATCTCGGTGGCGTTGTTCCTCGATCGCTGCGCGGCGTTCGACCTGACGCCGCCGCAATACGCGGTGCTGCGCGCGGTGGCGGCGGAGCCGGGGGTGGATCAGGTGACCCTGGGCGGGCGGGCGGCGCTGGACCGGTCCTCCACCGCGCGGCTGTGCGCGGCGCTGGAAGGGCGGGGGCTGCTGGCGCGGGTGCCGGACCCGCGGGACCGGCGGGCGCTGCGGCTGAGCCTGACCGCGGCGGGGAGGGCGCTGCTGGAGGCGGCGGAGCCGGCGGTGGCTTCGGTGCAGGAGGCGCTGCTGGCCCCGCTGGCGCCGGCGGCCCGGGATGCGTTCCTGGCGGCGCTGCGCTGTTTGGCCGCGGCGCATAACGGGCAGTCGCGGGCGCCGCTGCGGACGGGGTGAGCGGGGAGGGGCGCCCCGCTGCTCACACCGGATGCGCCGGCGGCTCGCGGGTGCGCTGGCGCGCCTCCACCTCCGCATCGGTCAGCCGCGCGTCATAGATGGAACGCGGCTCGATGCTGCGCGCCACCAACGTGGCCGAGACCACCGCCAGCAG
>DAHWNE010000373.1 GCA_027340195.1 Acetobacteraceae bacterium
CTGCTGGTGGTGCCGCCGCTGCCGGCGGCGGGGAACAGCGAGGTGATCCCCGGCAGTGAATTGAGGGTGGTGCCCATGGCGCGGCTCAGCCGGCCAGCAGGCCGGCGCCCATGTTCTCGTTGATGGCGATCAGGAATTGCACATTGGGCTCGGATTGCTCCATCTCCCGCTGCACCGCGAGGCCGACCGAGAAGATCGCGGCGCGCAGCTCGGTGGGCAGCGCGTTGGCGGGATCGCGCATCAGGTCGTTGACGGTGGTCCACAGCCGGCGGTTGTCGGCCAGCGCGCGGGCCCGCGCGGTGGTGCTGGTGGCGGCGCGCAGCCCGGCGTTGGTGATCTGGAACACTTCGGCCTCCTGCGCGCGGGGGGAGCGATGGGTGGCGCCGGTCTGGTAGGCGCGGGCGGCTTGGCTCAGGCGGGACATGCTGTGGCGTTCTCCGGGAGGGTGGCGGCGGGACGGGGCAGCACCGCGGCCTCGTGGCGCATGATGCGGCGGGCGAGTTTCAGGGCCTGGTAGCCGTCATCGGCCTCGGCCGCGGCCAGCGCCCGGTCGAGGATGTCGCGGGCGAGCGCGGAGGTGGTGGCGGCGCGAAACTCCTCGATCAGACCGCGCGCGGTCACCAGCGCGCGCGCGCGTTCCTCCTCCGAGCCGATATAGGCGCTCTGGAGAGCGAAATAGACGCGCCTTGCGGGGGTGTCGGCCTCGCCGGGCAGCATGATCTGCTTGCCGAACAGAAAGCGGGCATGAGCGGTGAGCTCGATGCGCGAGCGGGTGCGAAAGCGGATCGGCGCGCCGTTGATGATCATCAGCTCGCCCTGACGCAGTTCCAGAACCAGATTCGACATCGTCCGCCTCCTCGGGCCGCGGCGCCACCGCCCCGGAGCGTGCTGCCCCGGGGCGACGGCTGGCCGGTCAGGCGTTCTTGACCAGGGTCAGGAGGGTGTTCGGCGTCTGGTTCGCGAGCGTCAGCGCCTGGGTGCCCAGCTGCTGGCGGATCTGCAACGCCTGCAACAGCGCCGATTCCTGCGCCAGGTTGGCGTCGATCAACGCCCCCATCCCCTGGTTGAGGCTGTCGATCTTGGCGCTGTTGTAGGTGATCTGGTTCGAGATGTAGTTGGTGTTCGAACCATAGGTGTTCAGCGCCGTGCCCACCGCGTTGAACTTGTTGATGAAGGTCCCGGTGTTGGTGATCAGCGCCGCGACCGTGCCGGCGCCGTTGAGCTGGGTGGAGGTGAAGTTCAGCGATCCGTAGAGCTTGGACCCGCTGAAGGTGCCGATCCCGTAGGTGGACCCGACCTCGTTGCGGACCACCGAGACCGAGGAGAAAGTGCCGGTCGAGCCGGTGATGTTGCCGATCAGTGTCTTGCCGTTGTAGCTGGCGTCCTGGATGAAGCTTTTCACATTCGCCAGCAACGATGAGTATTGCTGCTCATACTGCGTGCGCTGGTTGCCCGACACGTTGCCGCTGGCCAGCGCCACCAGCACGTCGCGCATCGAGCTCATGGTGTTCTGGATATCGTTGAGCGAGGTGTTGGTGGTGGACAGCAACCCCTGCACGCCGCCCAGCTGCTGGTTGGCGGTGGTCAGCGCCGAAACATCCGAGCGCACCCGCTGCGCCACCGCATAGGCGGCGCCATTGTCTGTCGCATCCGCCACCGCGTAGCCGGTGGAGATCTGCTTCTGGGTGGCGTTCAGCTGCATGGTGGTCGCGTTCAGCGACTGCAAGGCCACCATCGCGCCGACATTTGTGTTGATCGAGTTCAGAGTACTGGACATGGTGTTTTCCTGTTGCCCACAAGGTTACGGAATGCCCCGCCTTTTGCGGACAGCGCCCCATCCTGGCGCGCGTTCGTAAACACCGGGTAAACGCCGGGGCATCGGCATCACCCGACCGGCAGAAATTTCACCAGCGACAGCGCCGACTGGCCGGAGATCAGCTGGTATGAACTCTGCAACTGCGTCTGCACCAACGAGAGATCGGACAAGGTCTTCGCCATGTCCACGTTCTCCGCCGGCGAAACCTGGGCGGTCAGCGCGGTCGCCTGATCGGCCAACACGGTGCCCTGCGACGTGATCGCCGTCTGCTGGTTGCCGAGCCCGCCCGCCTCGTCGGCCGCCGCCGCCACCACGCCGGTCAGGCTGTTATAAGTGTCGCTCACCAACCCCTGGAACCCGGACAGCCCCACCTGCGAACTCGACAGCGAGCCGATGGTGGCGAGCGCGCGCAGCAGGTCCCGCGACCAGGACCCGGTGGTGGAACTGCCGGTAGAGGTCGCGTAGGTGTTGGCGCTCGCCAGCAGCCCCACCGCCTGGATCTGTCCCGGCCCCGTCTGCGCCGTCGGGATGCCCGGCTTCAGCGCCGCCGCCGGCTGCGACATATAGGCCGAGAAGGGCGAGGTCCCGGCGGCGTTGGAACTCGCCACCGCCAGCGTCGCCGCCGCGGTCGCGCTGGCCCCGGCGCCGGCGAGCCCGGCCACCGCGCTGTTGATCTGGGTATAGAAGCCGGAGGAGAGGATCTGATCCGGGTTCGGCACCGGCGGGTTGGTGCTGTCGGCGCCGCCGAAGACGTAAGTCGCGCCGTCGGTCGTATCGAGCAGCCCCGCCACCTGCACCAGCGCCTGGCGGGCGGAACTCGCCAGGCTGTCCACGTTGGACGGCGACACCGCGTTGAGCGTGTCCAGCTGCGCGCGGAAGTTCGACGCGATCGACTGCAACTGCGTCATTGCCGTCTGGGTCACGCCCATCGCGCCGGTCGCGGCGTTGATATTGGCCTGCCAGACCCCGAGTGCCGCGATCTGCGGGCGCAGATCGAGCGAGACCGCCGCCCCCGAGCCGAGCCCGGCATAGGTCTGGGCGATCAGCCCGGTGCTGGATTGCTGCGTCAGCTGATCCATCCGCTGGCGCACCGTCTGCGCGTCCGCGATCAGCGTGTTCATCGCGCCGTAGCCGGCATAGGCGGTGACCGCGCCGCTCATTGCACCGCGCTCAGCAGCTGGGTGTACATCGCCTGCACCGCGGCGATCACTTTCGCATTGGCGCCGTAGGCATTCTGCAGCGCGATCATCTGCGACATCTGGGTATCCATGTTGACGCCCGACTGGCTGGTGAGCTGGCCCTGCAGGGTGGTCTGCACCCCCTGTTCGGTGGAAAGCTGGGCGCTGACGGCGGCGGAGGCAGCCGACTGCGCCCCCACCAGCGCGCTGGCGATGCCCGCCAGGGTCGGCTGCGACGCATAGGGCGCGGTAAGTGTCCCGGTGGGGCCGAGGCCCGAGGTGTTGGAGGCCGGCTGCGGCACTCCGGCCTGCGCGTCGGCGCCCAGGGTGAAATCGATGACCCGGGCGATCAGGGTGGAGAACCCGGCCGGCCCGCCGGGGGGATTGGGGGTAAACGCGCTCGCCCCGGTCGCGCTGCCGGCGATCGCGGTGGTGCCGTCGCGCACCAGCGACGGCGTGGCGGTGACCGCCGGATTGACCTGGATGGTGGCGCCGAAGCCGACATAGCCCGATTGCACCGGCGTCCCGCCGCCCGCCGGCACCGCGCCCGAGGCGTCGGTGAACAGGGTCAGCCCCTGGGCGCTGAAGCGGCCGGCC
>DAHWNE010000379.1 GCA_027340195.1 Acetobacteraceae bacterium
GCCGGCGCCGTTGGCACCGATCACGCAGAGCGTCTCCCCCGGCGACAAGGTCAGCGACACCTCCGAGAGCGCGGTCAGCCCGGTGAAGCGGACGGTGATATCGCGCAGTTCCAACAGCGCCCCCGGCGGCGGCGCGGCCCCCGCCGGCGGCGGCGCGCCACGAAGCTCCCCGCGCGGGGCACGCACCACCGGTCGGCGCAGCCAACCGAAGCGATTGGCGATGCCGGTCAGCCCACCCGGGAAGGCCAGCACCGTGGCGACCACCACCACCCCGTAGAGGGCCAGTTGCAGATTGGGGAAGGACACGCCGAACTGCTCGCCGACCAGCATCAGGATCAGGGTACCGAGGAACGGCCCCCACAACGTGCCGATGCCGCCGAACAGCACGAAGACCACCACTTGCAGGTCGAGCGAGGGGTTGAACGCGCTGGACGGGTCCATGTAGCTGCGGTTCCAGGCCACGAGACCGCCGGCGATCGCCGGCAGCGCCGCGCTCAGCATGAAGGCGATCACCTTCACCCGGGTCGCCGGCACGCCGAGGGCGGCGGCGGCCTCCTCGTCCTCGTTGAGGCTCATGGCATCGAGGCCGAAGCCGGAATGGGTGAAAAATGCGGTGATGCCGAACGCCGCCAGCGCCAGCAGGCAGGTGGCGTAATAGATCGGCACCGGCATCAGCGCCGATGGCAGGCTGAGGCCGAGCGAGGCGCCGGCGAATCCCCAGCCGTTGAAGATCACCGAAAGAATGCGCGCCAGGCCGAGCATCCCGAGGGCGAACAGAATGCCGCGCAGCCGCAGCATGATCGGCCCCAGGATCAATCCGGCCAGCGCGCCGATGACGCCGCTCACCAGCACCGCGAGGTACCACGGCACCGCGGTGTGGATCACCAGCAGCGCGGTGGTGTAGGCGCCGATCCCGTAGAACGACACCTGTCCGAACGAGAGATAGCCGGTGAACCCGCTGATCAGGTTCCAGCCATAGGCGAGCACGATCGCCGTGAGGGTGTCGGTGGCGAGCTGCAGGATATATCCGGTGCCGAGGAGCGGCATCGCCGCCATCAGCGTCAGGACGACGGCGCCACCGAGCAGCGTGGGCAGCCGGCGGGCGGGGGCTTCTGTGTTCATCGGTCTATCGCACCCGCCGGAAGCGCCCTGGCAGCGCCACCATCACCGCCAGCAGCAACACGTAAGGCAGCACATATTCCGCGTTGCCGCCGAGGTAGTAGCCGGCCACCGACTGGGCGATCCCGAGCAGCACCGCCGCGATCGCCACCCCCACGTAATCGCCGAGCCCGCCAAGCGCGATGATGACGAAGGCGAGCAGGGTCAGATCGGAAGCCGTCTGCGGCGCGACCGGCATGATGACGATCACCAGCGCCCCCGCCGCCGCCGCCAGCCCGACGCCGATGGCAAAGGCGGTGACCCGCACCCGGGCCACATCGATGCCGCAGCAGATCGCGCCGGTCGGGCTCTGCGAGGCGGCCAGCAGCGCCTTACCCGACATCGTGTGATTGAGCCAAATATAGAGCAGCGCCGACATCCCGGCGGCGAAGGCGCCGGCCACCACCAGCGCCTTGCCGAACGCCAGCGAGCCCAGAGTCCAGCTCGATTGCAGGTACGGCAGGGATACGAAATCGGCGCCGAACAATTGCAGGGCAAGCTCGATCAGGATGTAGGACAGGCCGAAGGTGACGATGAGGCTCAGCAGTTCGGATTTCGATCCGCCGGCGCCCATCACCGGTTCGATCAGCAGCCGCTGGCCGACCGCGCCGGCGAGTGCCGCCGCCACGAACGCGATCGGCACCGCCAGCAGCGGACTGAGCCCGGTATGGGCGGTGAACCAGAAGGTAAACAGCCCGGCCAACGCGATCACCGCGCCATGGGCGAGGTTCACCACCCCCATGACGCCGAAGATCAGGTTCAGGCTCTGCGCGACCAGCACGTAGAGCCCGCCCAACAGGACGCCGTTGACCAGCAGTTGCAGCGCCAGCATTCCCACCTCGGGTTGCGCTTCGGATACGAAAACTCCGGGGCAGCGCTGCCGCCGCCCCGGAGGTCGGGTTCGTCAAGCCGCCGGATCAGTGCCCGGTATAGGGGATTTCCGGCTTCGCCTGCGCCAGCGCGGCGGGGCGGATCAGCTTCAGCACCCCGTGCTGCACCTGCACCATGTCCTGTACGGCGCCGATGGTGTGGCCGTAGGCATTGTCATGGATCGTGCCCTGGATGGTCGAAACGGAATGGGTCACGATCCAGTGCCGGATCTTGTTCTGATCGAGCGAATGGGTCGCGGTCACCGCGGCGCCCAGCACCTGGATGGCGGTGAAGCCGGCGGCGGCATGATAGTCCGGCAGCGAATGGAACATCTTCTCGT
>DAHWNE010000380.1 GCA_027340195.1 Acetobacteraceae bacterium
GTGCTGGTGATCTTCCTGTTCCTGCCCAATCCGCGGGCGGTGCTGATTCCGGCGGTGGCGCTGCCGCTCTCCATCGTCGCCACGTTCGGGGTGATGGATGCGCTCGGCTACCAGCTCGACAATCTGTCGCTGATGGCGCTCACCGTCGCCGCCGGCTTCGTGGTGGACGACGCGATCGTGATGATCGAGAACATCGTCCGCTTCATCGAGGCGGGCGAGCCGCCGCTGCGCGCCGCCTATCTGGGCGCCGCGCAGATCGGCTTCACCATCATCTCGCTCACCGTCTCGCTGATCGCGGTGTTCATCCCGCTGCTGTTCATGTCCGGGCTGGTCGGGCGGCTGTTCTCGGAATTCGCGGTCACGCTCTCGGTCTCGGTGGCGATCTCGGCGCTCGTCTCGCTCACCTTGACGCCGATGATGAGCGCGCGGCTGCTGCGCCCGGCGGTGGAGGCTCAGCCCGGACGCATCGCCCGCGCGGCGGAGGCGGCGCTGGCGCGCACCCGCGATGCCTACGGGAACGGGCTGCGCTGGTGCCTGCGTCACCAGTTTCTGATGCTGACCGGCTTCGGGCTGACCGTGGCGGTGACCGTGGCGCTATTCCTCGCGGTGCCGAAAGCGCTGCTGCCGGAGGAGGACACCGGTCAGATCGTCGCCGTGACCGAGGCGCGGCAGGATATCTCCCTGGCCGCGATGCAGCGGCTGCAGGATCGCGCGATCGCGGCGATCCGGCGCAATCCGGCGGTGGCCGCGGTCACCTCCCTGATCGGCGCCGGTGCCACCAACCCGACGCCGAACACCGGGCAGCTCAGCATCGTCCTGAAGCCGATCGGCACCCGCCCCGCGATCGGGACGGTGATGGCCGCACTCCAGCGCGCGCTGGCCGCCATCCCCGGCCTCACGGTCTATATGCAGCCGGTGCAGGACATCACCCTGTCCTCGCGCGTCTCGCCCACCCAATACCAGTACACCCTGACCGGCACCGATCAGGCGACGCTGGACGCCTGGTCGGAAAAGCTGCTCGCGGCACTGCGGGCACGGCCGGAGCTGGCCGATGTCGTCTCCGACCAGGCCCCGCGCGGTCTCGAGACCCGCCTGCATATCGAGCGTGCCGCGGCGGCCCGGCTCGGTGTCACCGTCGCGGCGGTGGCGAACACCCTCTACGATGCGTTCGGGCAACGGCAGATCACCACCCTCTATGCGCAGAACGCGCAGTACCGGGTGGTGCTGGGGATCGACCCGTCGCTGGCCAGTTCCCCGCAGGCGCTGGCGTCCATCTACGTGCCGGCGGGCAGCCTGACCGCGGCGGCGGCCACCACCGCGGGCGGACCCGGCAGCGCGGTCAGCGGCACCAGTACCCAGACCACCAGCGCCACCGCCGCCACCCCGCCGGCGCAGATCCCGCTGGATGCGGTGGCGCGTATCACCACCCGCCATGGCCCGCTGGTCATCACCCGCGAGGATCAGTTCCCCGCCGTCACCATCAGCTTCAATCTCGCCCCGGGCGTCTCGCTCGGCGCGGCGGAGCAGGCGATCGCCGCGGTCGAGGCGAAACTTGGCGTCCCATCCGGCATCAGCGGCGTGTTCTCCGGCGCGGCGGCGGAGTTCCAGTCCGCGCTGGCCGACACGCCCTGGCTGATCCTGGCCGCGGTGGTGGTGATCTACATCGTGCTCGGCGTGCTCTACGAAAGCACCATCCACCCGCTCACCATCCTGTCCACCCTGCCGTCCGCCGGCGTCGGCGCGCTGGCGGCGCTGATGCTGACCGGCACCGAGTTCACCGTGGTGGCACTGGTCGGCATCGTGCTGCTGATGGGCATCGTCAAGAAGAACGGCATCATCCTGGTGGATTTCGCCATCGAGGCGGAACGCACCCGCGGGCTGGACCCCGAGCAGGCGATCACCGAGGCCGCGCTGCTGCGCTTCCGCCCGATCATGATGACCACCATGGCGGCGCTGTTCGGCGCCGTGCCGCTGGTGCTGGAACGCGGCGCGGGGGCAGAACTTCGCACCCCGCTCGGGGTGGCGATCATCGGCGGGCTGCTGGTCAGCCAGGCGCTGACCCTGTTCACCACCCCGGTGATCTACCTGGCGCTGGACCGGCTGCGTCCGCGCCCCGCGGCGCTGCCGCACCCGGCGGAGTAGCGCATGGGGTTTTCGGCGCTCTTCATCCGCCGGCCGATCGGCACCGCGCTGCTGGCGATGGGGATTCTGCTGGCCGGCACGCTGGCGTTCTTCCGCCTGCCGGTGGCCGCGGTGCCCTCCATCCCGGTGCCGGGAGTGGTGATCTTCGCCTCCGACCCCGGCGCCGATCCCGCGACCATGGCCAGCACCGTCGCCGCGCCGCTGGAGCAGACGCTCGGCGTCATCCCGGGGGTGGAGGAAGTGCGCTCGCTCAACTCCACCGGTTCCACCACGCTGATCGTGCTGTTCGACTCCGGCACCGACATCGACGCCGACGCCCATGCGGTGCAGGCCGCCATCGATGCCGCCCTGCCGAACCTGCCTTCGGGGATGCCGTCGCTGCCGTTCTACCGCGTGTTCAATCCGGCCTCGCGCCCGGTGATGACCATGTTCCTCTCCTCGCGCACCCTACCGCTGCGCCAAGTGTTCGATTTCGCCAACACCGTGATCGTGCAGATGCTGTCGCAGGTCGCCGGGGTGGCGCAGGTCAACCTTTATGGCGGTGAGCAGCCGGCGGTGCGCATCCGCTTCGACCCGCACCGTCTGGCCGCGGTCGGGCTGACCCCGGGCGATATCTACAACGCGGTGCGCAGCGCCAATGTGCTGGCCCCGCTCGGGGTGATCTCGGGGCCCGAACGCAGCACGGTGCTGTCGATCGACGGGCAGATGACCACCGCCGCGCAGTACCGGCGGTTGGTGCTGCACGCCGCGAACGGCGCGCTGCTGCGGCTCGGCGATGTCGCCTCGGTGATCGACGGCGTCTCCAACACGCAGGTGGCGGCGACCGACGGACGCTCGCCCGGGATCGTGGTGGCGATCACCAAGACCGCGTCGGCCAACGTGATCCAGACCGTCCAGGGCATCCGCGCCCGGATGCCCGAGATCGCCGACCACCTGCCGGCCGCGGTGCATCTGCGGATCATGACCGACCGCACCACCACCATCCGCGCCAGCGTGACCGATATCGAGTTCACCCTGCTCATCACCGTGCTGCTGGTGCTGCTGGTGGTGACCCTGTTCATGCGGCGGCTGACGCCGACCATCGCTGCCGGCGTGACCGTGCCGCTCTCCATCGCCGGCACCCTGGCGGCGATGTGGGCGATGGGATTCTCGCTCGACAATTTCTCGCTGCTGGCGCTCACCATCTCGGTTGGCTTCGTGGTCGATGACGCGATCGTCATGATCGAGAACATCGTCGCCCGCCACGAGCAGGGCGGATCGGGGATCGAGGCTGCCATCGCCGGGGCGCGGCAGATCGGCTTCACCGTGTTCTCGATCACCGTCTCGCTGGTGGTGGTGTTCCTGCCGCTCACCCTGATGGGCGGCATCATCGGCGGTCTGTTCAACGAGTTCGCGCTGACGCTGTCGGTCTCGATCCTGATCTCGGGGGTGATCTCGCTCACCGTCACGCCGATGATCTGCGGGCGCTTCATGGGGCGCACGCCGCGGGTGGGACGGGATTCGCGGGTGGCGCGCGCGATCGACCGCGCCTATCGCGGCAGCCTGGATGCTTATGCCCGCAGCCTGGACTGGGCGCTGGCGCATGGGCGGCTGGTCCTGGCGGGCTTCGCGCTGACCGTAGTCGCCACGGTGTTCCTGTATATCAAGGTGCCCAAGGCGTTCATCCCGGAGGAGGACACCGGCCTCATCATGGGCCAGACCATCGCCGCGCCGGATGTATCGTTCCAGCGGATGCAGCGGTTGCAGGAGCGGGTGGTGCGCATCATCCGCGCCGATCCGGCGGTGGCGACGCTCTCCTCCCGCATCGGCGTGGTGAACGGATTCTCCACTGCCAATCGCGGCAACCTCATCATCGGTCTCAAGCCGCTCAGCGAGCGAACGGTCTCGGCCCAGCAGGTCATTCAGCGGTTGCGGAGCAAGATCGCGCGCATCCCCGGCATCAGCGCCTATATGAACGTGGCGCAGGACCTGTTTTTCGGCGGGCAATCGACCGGTGGGGAATACAGTTTCTCGGTGCAGGACCCATCGCTTTCGGATCTGGACCAGGTGATCGCGCGGATGGAGCGGCAGCTGCGCGGGGTGAAGGCGATCACCAACATCTCCTCCGACCAGGACCGGGCGGAGACGCAGCTCACGGTCACCATCGACCGCAGCACCGCTGCCCGGCTCGGCGTCACCATCGCCGCCATCGATACCGCGCTCGGCAGCGCCTTCGCGCAGCGCCAGATCTCGCGCATCTACGAGGCGCAGAATCAGTACAGCGTGGTGCTGACGGTGGGGGCGGCGCGGGCGCGGCATCCGGCCGATCTCGGGCATATCCGGGTGCAGGGCAGCGGCGGGCCGGTGCCGCTTCTGGAGGTGGCGCATATCGTGCGCGCGACCGCGCCGCTGCAGGTGGCGCATCTGGACGGCGAGCCGTCCGGCACCATCAGCTTCAACCTGGCCCCGGGGGCCAGCCTCGGCCCCGCGGTGGCGGCGGTGAAGGCGGCGATCGCGGCGATGGGGTTGCCGGAGGATGTGCGCATCAGCTTCGGCGGCAACGCCAAATATTTCCTGGAATCGTTGCAGACCGAGCCGCTGCTGATCGGCGCCGCGCTGATCGCCATCTATATCGTGCTGGGGGTGCTGTATGAAAGCCTCAGCCAGCCGCTGACCATTCTCTCCACCCTGCCTTCCGCCGGGGTCGGCGCGCTGCTCGCCTTCCTGCTCACCGGCACGCCGCTTTCGGTGGTGGGGATCATCGGCATCTTCCTGCTGATGGGGATCGTGAAGAAGAACGGGATCATGCTGGTGGATTTCGCCCTGGAGGCGGAGCGGGAGCGCGGGCTCGACCCGCGGAGCGCGATCCGCGAGGCCTGCATCGAGCGCTACCGGCCGATCATGATGACATCGCTCGCGGCCATCCTGGGCGCGCTGCCGCTGGCGCTGTCGGTAGGCACCGGCTACCAGCTGCGCCGGCCGCTGGGGATCGCGGTGATCGGCGGGCTGATCGTCTGCCAGGCGCTGACCTTGTATTCCACGCCGGTGATCTATCTCGCCCTGGCCGGGTTCGGGCGCCGGCGGGCGCGGCGGATCGCGACCATGCCCGCGGCGTAGCTTGCGCCCCGTCCCGGCGCGTGCTTTCCCCGCCGGCAAACGAGGAGACGCGGCATGACCGACTACCCCGCCGACACCGTGCTCGACCTGATCGACCGCCACCCTGACGAGGCCCACGCGATCGGCGCGCCCGGGCGCCCCTGGCTCACCCGCGCCGGGCTTCGCGCCCTGGCCCGGCAGACCATGGCGGCGCTGAACGGCTGCGGGATCGGCCGCAACGACCGGGTGGCGATCGTCGCCCCCAACGGGCCGGAGATGGCATCGAGCTTCATCGCCATCGCCGCCGGCGCCACCACCGCCCCGCTCAACCCGGCCTACAAGCAGGACGAGTTCGATTTCTATCTTTCGGACCTCAACGCCCGGGCGCTGGTGATTCCGCGCGGCATGGAAAGCCCCGCCCGGGCCGTGGCCGCGGCGCGCGGAATCCCGGTGATCGAGCTGATCGCCGATGCCGAGGGCCCCGCCGGCGCGTTCGCCCTGGCCCCGCCGCCCGGTCTCGCCGGCACGCCCGCCGCGCCGGGCCCGGCCGCGGGGGACGATGTGGCGCTGGTGCTGCACACCTCGGGCACCACCTCCCGGCCCAAGATCGTGCCGCTGCGGCAGATCAACATCACCGCCTCGGCCTTCCACATCGGCGAGACGCTGCGGCTCGGCGCCGACTACGTCTGCCTCAACATCATGCCGCTGTTCCATATCCACGGGCTGATCGCGGCGACGCTGGCCAGCCTGGGCGCCGGCGCCGCCGTCTCCTGCACGCCGGGGTTCAACGCCTTCCGGTTCTTCTCCTGGTTCACCGAGGTGCGGCCGAGCTGGTACACCGCCGTGCCCACCATGCACCAGGCGATCCTGGGCCTCGCCCCACGCAACCAGGCGGCCATCGCGGCCGGGCGGCTGCGCTTCATCCGCTCCTCCTCCGCCTCGCTGCCGCCGCAGGTGATGGAGGCGCTGGAAGCGACCTTCGGCGTGCCGGTGATCGAGGCCTACGGGATGACCGAGGCGGCGCACCAGATGGCCTCCAACCCGCTGCCGCCGGCG
>DAHWNE010000405.1 GCA_027340195.1 Acetobacteraceae bacterium
CTGCTGGGCCTGGTCCTACGACTACCACCCGACGCGGGCGCTGACGGCGGCCGAGCGGGCGGCGATGGAGGACGGCAAGGGCATCCACACCAAGGTCGATCCGGTGAGCTTCATCCCGCTGGCGAACAAGTTCAACGACTACCTGATCGACCGGGCGGCGCAGCGCGAGGGGCGCAGCTTCAGCGGGGTGGCCGGGATCGCCATGCAGGATGCCTCGTTGCAGGAGAGCATGGGGCCGATCGCGGATCGCACGACGGAGACCCTGACCAGCACCGACAACGGCATCATCGTGGCCCGCAACCTGCTGCTGCGCGCGGCGCGCGGGCTCGAAGCCGGCACCCCGCCGCCGGGAACCGGGCCGGAGGCACAGCACGTACGCTCGGCGGCGCTGCTGCTGGCCGAGGGCGTGGCGTTCGCCGAGGCGGCGGCCGAGGCGTTGCGCGTGCGGGCGGGAACCCGGCACGCCTCGGTCTGACATGACGCCGCTGCCGACGCCGCAACAATTGCGGTTCCTGTGCGCGCTGGCCGAGCATCGGCATTTCGGCCGCGCCGCCAATGCCTGCGCGGTCTCGCAATCGACGCTGTCGGCGGGGATGATCGCGCTCGAGACGCTGCTGGACGCGGCGATCCTGGATCGCGGCGCCGGACGGCGGGTGGTCTTCACGCCGCTGGGGCAGGAGCTGGTGGCGCGGGCGCAGCGCGCGCTGTCGGCGCTGGGCGCGGTGACCGAGGCGGCCGCGGCGGCGCGCGCCCCGCTGGCCGGCCCGCTGCGGCTGGGCGTCATCCCGACCATCGGGCCGTTCATGCTGCCCAGGCTGATGCCGGCGCTGCGGGCCGCCTTCCCGGCACTGCGCCTGTTTCTGCGCGAGGACCTGACGGCACGGCTGGTGGAGCGGCTGGCCGCCAATCGGCTGGATGCGCTGCTGGTGGCCCTGCCCTGCGATTGCGGCGGCGGCGAGACGGTGCGGCTGGCGCGCGACCCGTTCCTGGTGGCGCTGCCGCCGGACCACCCGCTGGCCGCGGAGACGGCGGTGCCGCTGGCGGCGCTGGAGCATGAGCGCCTGCTGCTGCTGGAGGACGGGCATTGCCTGCGCGACCAGGCGCTGGCGGTCTGTGGGCGCCATGCCGGGCCGCAGGACGAGTTCGCCGCCACCAGCCTGCATACCTTGGTGCAGATGGTGGCGGGCGGCCTCGGGGTGACCCTGCTGCCGCGAAGCGCGGTGAGCGGGGGGGTGACCGCGGGCACCGATCTGGTGCTGCGCCCGATCGCCGGGGCCGGGGCGTGGCGCACGCTGGGGCTGGCCTGGCGGGCGGAGGCGCCGCGGGCGGAGACCTATCGCGCGCTCGCCCCGGTGCTGATGGCGGCGGCCGAAGCGGCGGTCGCATGACACCAACCCGCCTTATGGCCGACTCTCCGGCCTTAAGGCGGGTTGGTCTGCGCGCCGGGGTGGCGGGCGGCGGCGGGCGAAACATGACTTGATGCCAGCCTGCGCTGACCCATGACTTATGGGTCAACATCAACGCCGGCCGCTATGATCGGGCTATTCGCCGCGGAACACCGGCGGGCGTTTTTCCAGGAACGCCGCCACCGCCTCGCGGTGATCGCCGGTGGCGTGGACCAGGGACTGCATCGCCGCGGCCATTTCGAGCAGGCTGTCCATCCGCAGGTTGCGGCCTTCCAGCAGCAACCGCTTGGTCATGCGCACCGCGTGGGGCGGGTTGACCGCGATCCGCTCGGCGAGCGCGCGGGCGGTGGGCAGCAGCTCGGCATCCGCCACCACGCGGGAGACGAGGCCGGCCGCCAGCGCCTCCCCGGCGGAGAGCGGATCGCCGGTGAAGGCCATCTCGGCGGCGCGCGAGAATCCCACCAACCGCGGCAGCAGCCAGGCCCCGCCGTCGCCGGCGATGATGCCGACCTTGACGAAGCTCTCGGCGAAGCGGGCGGAGGCGGCGGCGATGCGGATGTCGCACATGCAGGCGAGATCGAGACCGGCGCCGATCGCCGGGCCGTTGACGGCGGCGATGACGGGGACGTTGATGCGCTCGAACGCCAGCGGGATGCGCTGGATGCCGTGGCGGTAATAGGCGGGGGTGGCGGCGGGCGCGGCGTCGCGGGCGGGGGCGGCGTCCTGCATCGCGCGCAGATCGCCGCCCGAGGAGAAGGCCGAGCCGGCGCCGGTGAGGATGGCCACCCGGACCGCGGGATCGGCGTCGATCCGTTCCAGCGCCGCGATGATGGCATCGACCATGGCGCGTTCGGAGATCGGGTTGCGGCGCGCGGGATCGTTGAGGGTCAGGGTGACGATGCCGCCCTGCTGGTCGTAGAGAACATGCTCGGTCATGGTCCGGTCCCCGCGCTGATGACGGGGACCGGTTTAGGCGGGGTCCGAGGCCACGACCAGGGGGATCAGAGCAGCTTGGCGCCCTTGCCGATGGCGATCCAGACCCCGATCAGGAACGGCACCCCGACCAGCACCCAGGCCACGACGCCGCTCAGGCCCATCGGTCCGCGCGCGGCGGTGGCGGCCGCGGCGGCGGTGCGGTCCTCGCGTTGCAGGCTGCGTTCCTTCGCCAGCGTCTCGTCGTCCATGAAGTGCCGGTCGGCCACCGGGCGGACGAAGAAATTGCAGATCAGCCCGCCCAGCAGCAGCCCGGCCATGATGTAGAGCGTCAGGCTGTACACCTGCGCGTGCGGCACGCCGGCGTTGATCTCGCGCTGGCGCAGGCTGGCGATCAGCATCGGCCCGGCGATGCCGGCCACCGACCAGGCGGTGAGCAGCCGTCCATGGATGGCGCCCACCATCTGGGTGCCGAACACGTCGGCCAGATAGGCCGGCAGGGTGGAGAAGCCGCCGCCGTACATGGACAGGATGATGCAGATGCTGAGCACGAACAGCCCGGGAATGCCGAGCGCGCCCCAGCGCGGCAGCAGCACGTAGAGCACGATGCCGAGCACGAAGAAGGTGTAATACGTGACCTTGCGGCCGATCTTGTCCGAGAGCGAGGCCCAGAACAGCCGGCCGAGGCTGTTGAACAGGCTGATGAGGCCGACCAGCCCGGCGGCGGCGCCGACGATGGCGGCGTGCAGCGCCGCCGGCGAGAGGCCGGCGCCACCGCCGATCAGCTTCGCCCCGAACACGTCGGTCAACATCGGGCTGGCCATCGAGATGACGCCGATGCCGGCGGTGACGTTGAGGCAGAGCACGCCCCAGATCAGCCAGAATTGCGGGGTCCGGATCGCGCGGTCCAGATGGACGTGCCGCGAGGTCATCATCGCCCGCTCGCGGTCGGCGGCGGTCGGCACGTAGCCCTCCGGCAGCCAGCCGGGCGGGGCGATGCGGAAGCCCAGCGCGCCGGCGGACATGAAGATGAAATAGAGCACCCCCATCACGATCAGCGTGGGCGCTACCCCCGGCACCCCGTTATGGGCGAAATGCCCCATCAGCGCGACCGCGACGGGGGCGCCGATCATCGCCCCGCCGCCGTAGCCCATGATGGCGAAGCCGGTCGCGAGCCCGCGCCGGTCGGGGAACCATTTGATGAGGGTGGAGACCGGGGTGATGTAGCCCAGCCCCTGGCCGATTCCGCCCAGCACGCCGGCGCCCAGATAGACCAGCCAGAGTTGGTGGATGGCCACGCCGATGCCGCCCACCACCATTCCGCCGCCCCAGCAGAGCGCGGCGATCAGCCCGGCGCGACGCGGACCGGCGTGTTCGAGCCAGCCGCCCCAGATCGCCGCCGCGATGCCCAGCACGGCGATGAAGGTCTCGAACACATGGGTGACTTCGGGCACCGTCCAGTTGCACTGCGTGGTGGTCAGCGCGGCGATGAAGCCCTGGCCCTTGCAGGCGGCCGGGGCGGCGGCGATCAGATGCGTCATCGGCAGCCAGAACACCGAGAACCCGTAGGCCATGCCGATGCTGAGATGGATCGCCAGCGCGGCCGGCGGCACCAGCCAGCGGTTGAAATTGGGCCCCGCAACGATGTGGTCGCGGTCGAGAAACCCGGGTTGGGCGGCGGTGGTGGCGCTCATGCGGTCGGTCCCCCTGTCGTTGTTGTTGCGGCGCGGCATCACCGCGTCGCGTCGTTTGACATTTGCATAGCATGAGCGAATCGAGGCCGTCCAGCGGGCGCCGCCCTTGTTCGCCGCTGCGGAAAGGGGCAATCATCGCCCGGCGGCCGTTTCGCAGGGCCGCGGATCAAAGGGGGAATCATGTCCGGCACCACCAGTACCCAACCGGCGAGCGAAACGGCGCGGATCGCCGAGATCGCCTCGCGCATGGATCGCCTGCCGCCGTCCTGGCACGTCTGGCGGATGGTGATCCTGCTCTCGCTCGGTGGCGTGTTCGAGTTCTACGACCTGTTCTTCACCGGCTACGTGGCGCCGGGGATGGTGAAATCGGGGCTGTTCTCCCCCGCCTCGCTGGGGCCGCTGGCGGCGCTGCATGTCATCGCGGTCGCCGGATTCGGCATCTTCGTGTTCGCCACCTTCGCCGGGCTGTGGGTGGGCGCGCTGCTGGTCAGCCAGATCGCCGACCGCATGGGCCGGCGCAAGATCTTCGTCGGCGCCTTGCTGTGGTACTGCATCTGCTCGGCCATCATGGCGTTCGCGCAGACCGGATTCTCGCTCAACCTGTGGCGCTTTATCGCCGGCATCGGACTCGGCGTCGAACTGGTCACGATCGACGCCTATATCGCCGAGCTGATTCCCAAGGCCGAGCGCGGCCGGGCGTTCTCGATCAACCAGACCATCACCTACGCGGTGGTGCCGCTGATCGCCTTCCTCGCCTGGAAACTGGTGCCGATCGCCCCGCTGGGACTGGACGGCTGGCGCTGGGTGGTGCTGATCGGCTCGGTCGGCGCGCTGGTGGTGTGGTTCCTCCAGCTCGGCCTGCCGGAGAGCCCGCGCTGGCTGGTCAAGCACGGCCGCTATGCCGAGGCCGCTGCCATCGTCACCGATATCGAGGCCGCGGTCACCGCCGAGAAGGGGCCGCTGCCCGCGCCGGTGCCGGAACCGGGTGAAGCCGAGGGACTCGGTTCGCTGTCGGAGGCGTTCCGCGCCCCGTATCTCAGCCGGACCGTCACGCTTTCGGTGTTCAACCTGGCGCAGACCATCGGCTTCTACGGCTTCGCCGCCTGGGTGCCGACCTTGCTGATCCATCGCGGCATCCATGTCACCGCCTCGCTGGAATATGCCTTCATCATCGCGCTGGCCAACCCGTTCGGGCCGCTGCTGGGCACGCTGTTCTCCGACAAGATCGAACGCAAATGGCAGATCGTGCTGGCGGCGGCCGGAATGCTGGTGTTCATGTCGATCTTCGCCATGCTGTCGGCCCCGCCGGCGCTGATCCTGGTCGGCGTGCTGTGGACCCTGTGCGCCAACGTGATGTCATATTCCTTCCATAACTACCAGGCGGAGCTGTTCCCCACCCGGTTCCGCGCCCGCGCGATCGGCTTTGTCTATTCCTGGAGCCGGCTGTCGGCCGCCTTTGCCGGGCTGGTGATCGGCTATCTGCTCGGCCATGGCGGCGTGCCGGCGGTGGCGGTGTTCATCGGCATCGCCATGCTGGTGGTGATCGGCTCGATCGGCATCTTCGGCCCGAACACCCGCGGGCTGGCGCTGGAGGAGATCAACCGCTGAGACCGGTCCGGCAAGCGGCCCTGGACAGGGCCGCTTGCCGGCGGGTGCCTGACGCACGGCCAAGGCATGGCAGCCCGCGGGTTCTCCCGGTTCCTCGCCAGGCCGGATGGCCGTAGAACGCCCTCGGCCACGCCGCCGCAGGGAGATCTCGATGGACCAGACCCGCCCCGACGCGCA
>DAHWNE010000315.1 GCA_027340195.1 Acetobacteraceae bacterium
GCGGCGCTGGAACAGGCGCACCGGGTTCGGGTGGTGGTCTTCGACAAGACCGGCACCCTGACCGAGGGCCGCCCGTCGGTGACCGAGATCCTGCCGGCCCAGGGCATCGAGACCGAGGCGCTGCTGGCGCTGGCGGCGGCGGCGCAATCGGGCAGCGAGCACCCGCTCGCGCGCGCCGTGCTGGCCCGCGCCGCTGGCGCGCCGCGGCCCGGACTGACCGCTTTCACCGCCATCCCGGGGAGCGGCCTGCGCGCCGAGGTGGCCGGCCAGTCCCTCGTCATCGGCACCCCGGCGCTGCTGGCCGAGGCCGGCGTCCCGCCGGCCATGGAGGCCGAGGCGGCCGCGCTCGAAGCCCAGGGACGCACGGTGATGCGCATCGCCGCGCTGGACCCGCCGCGGCTGTTGGGCCTGATCGCGGTCGCCGACGCGCTGCGCCCGCGGGCGGCGGCGGCCGTCGCCCGGCTGCGCGCCTCCGGGCTGCGCACGGTTCTGCTGACCGGCGACAACGCCGCCACCGCCCGGGCGGTGGGGGATGCGCTGGGGATGGACGAGATCCACGCCGAGGTGCTGCCGGGCGAGAAGGCAGCCGAGGTCGCGCGCCTGCGGACCCTGGGCACGGTGGCGATGGTCGGTGACGGGGTGAACGACGCGCCGGCGCTCGCCGCGGCCGATATCGGCATCGCGATCGGCGGCGGGTCGGAGGCGGCGATGGCGGCGGCCGGCATCACCCTGATGCGCGCCGACCCGGCGCTGGTGGCCGATGCGCTGGCGATCAGCCGGGCCACCTGGAACAAAATCCGGCAGAATCTGTTCTGGGCGTTCTTCTACAACGTGGTGGGGATTCCGCTGGCGGCGCTGGGGTGGCTCAACCCGATGCTGGCTGGCGGGGCGATGGCGTTGTCCTCGATCTCGGTGGTGTCGAACGCGCTGCTGCTGCGGCGCTGGCGGCCGGACGCATAGCCTCACGCCGGCGCGAACGCGCGGGCCCGGCAGAGTTTGACGAACTGCGCCACCGCCATCCCCTGCGGCCGGCCGGCCACCACGGTCAGCGCCACGCCGCGGCGCAGCTCCGGCGCCACCAGCGGGCGGGAGACCAGCCCGGGCCCGATCGCCAGCGCATCCGGCAGCAGCGCCACGCCCAGCCCGGCGGCCACCAGGTCCAGCATCTGCACCCATGACCCGCCGCAACGGCGGACGGTGAAGCTGGCGTCCCCGGCCTCGATCAGGCGCAGGGCGAAGCCGCCGCAGCGCTGACCCACCAGCAGGGTTTCGTCTTTCAAGTCGGCCGCGGTCAGGGTATCGCGCTCCGCCAGGGGATGCGCCGCCGGCAGCAGCACCACGCAGCATTCCTCGAACAGGCGCCAGCGATGCAGCCGCTCCGGCAGGTCGGCATCGGGCAGCAGGGCGCAGTCCAGCGCGTCGCCCAGCATCGCCTCCACCAGCAAGGAAGTCGTGCCCTCCTCGAAATGCACATCGAGCGTGGGGCAGTGCCGCGCCAGCCGGCCCACCACGTCGGCCACCCGGGCGGCGGCGATGGCCGGACCCAGACCCACCCGCAGATGCATCTGCTGGCGCCCCAGCGTGTCATCGGCCACCCGCCGCGCGGTCTCCGCCGCCGCCAGCATCCCGGACAGATGCGGCAGGGTGGCGCGCCCGAGCGGGGTCAACTGGGTCATCCCGCGGTCACGGTAGAGCAGCGCGCCGCCCAGTTCCTCCTCGAGCTTTTGGATCGCCCGCGTCAGCGCCGGCTGCGTCACGTTGCACTCCGCCGCGGCGCGGGTGAAGTTGAGGGTGCGACACAGCGCCACGAAATAGCGGACCTGATGCAGCTCCATCGCCGCTCAGCGCTCCAGCGCGCGCAGCGCGGCGAGGATGTCGTCGGGTTCGGCCTGCTCGGTGAAATCGGTGGTGAAGTAGCGCCAGCGCACGATCCCGGCCCGGTCCAGCACGAATACCGACGGCAGCGGCAGGAACCAGGACTCGTTGCCGTGCCGCGGCGCCAGATCCCGCCCGTGTTTCAGCAGCAGCGCGCGATACGCCATGGGCGTGCGGAACACCACGCCGCAATCGAGCCCGAGGCCGGAATCCACGTCGCACAGCACCTCGAACGATGCGCCATGATTGCGCTTGGTGGTGAGCGCAAGGCCGCCGGTCTCCGGGGTCACGCCGACCAGCCGCGCGCCGGCGGCCTCGATCTCCGGCAGCGCGGCGACCAGCGCATCCAGCATCAGCCGGCAATAGGGGCACCAGATGCCGCGGAAGAAGGTGACCACCACCGGCCCCAGGGCCAGCAGATCAGCGATCGCGATCAGATCGCCCTCGGCATTCGGCAGCATGATGTCGGGAAACCGGTCGCCCACCGCCAGCGCGGTGGTGCCGGCCCCGATCGCCAGCATCTCGGCAACCGATTGCTCGTAGGCCAGGCGCAGTTCATCTGACATGGTGGCGCGCTGCGCGGCGATCTTGTCGGCCAGCTTCGGCAGAGGCATCGACGGGTCTCCTGGCGCCAGGGTGCTGCGGCCCGCGCCGAACGGCAAGGTGCCCCGCCCGGCGGGGCGGGGCGATCCCTGATTACGGCTTGGTCTTGTGGCCCATCGCCGAGCCATGGCCCATGGCGGACCCGTGCCCCATGGCCGAGTGGCCCATCTTCGAGTGGCCCATTTTGGAGTGCCCCATCGTGGAGTGCCCCATCGCCGAGCCATGAGCCATGGGGCTGTCGGTGGCGGCGCGCGCCCCCACCCCACCGGCCAGGGCCAGCCCCGCCGCCACCGCAACCGTCAGAACCAAACGACGCATCGTCGCCTCCCTTGCTGCCGCGGCCGGCCCGATGCCGTCCGCCTCCGGCACCCTGCCCCGGCCGGGCGGCGGCGCGCCAATGCCGTTCGGGCATTGAGACCATGCCTGGACCCGGGCGCGCCCGCCCGGTCAGGCTGTCCGCGTGACCATTTCGCGGAGGCACGACATGCGCCCGATCCACCCCTGGCCGTTGCGCCTGATGCACTGGCTCAACGCGCTGGCGATCGTCACCCTGATCGGCAGCGGCTGGCAGATCTACAACGCCGCGCCGCTGTTCCCGTTCTCTTTCCCCGAGGCGATCACGATCGGCCAGTGGCTGGGCGGGGCGGTCGCCTGGCATCTGGCGGCGATCTGGCTGCTGGTGCTGAACGGGGTATCCTACCTGATTTGGGGCACGGTTTCAGGGCATTTCCGCCGCAAGCTGGCCCCCCCCGGGCCACGCGCGATCTGGGCCGACCTGCTCGCCGCGCTGCGCTTTCGCCTGCCGCACGAGCACGGGCGTTACAACGCGGTGCAGCGGGCGCTGTATCTGGCGGTGATCGCGCTCGGGGTGCTGGCGGTGCTGTCCGGCCTGGCGGTGTGGAAGCCGGTGCAGCTGTGGTGGCTATCCGACCTGTTCGGCGGGTTCCGCGCGTCGCGCTACGTGCATTTCTTCGCCATGGCCGGGATCGTGGGTTTCCTGGCGGTGCATCTGGCGCTGGTGGCGCTGGTGCCGCGGGTGCTGTGGCCGATGATCGCCGGCGGACGGGACCAGGGAGCCGTGCGATGAGCCGCGAGCTGGAACGGCGCGCCCTGCTGGGCCGCGCGCTTGCCTTCGGCGCCGCCGGGCTGCTGACCGGCTGCGACTACGACAACCTGCAACACCCGGACCTGGCCGACCGGTTTTTGCGCGCCATGTCGTCGTGGAACGACCGGGTGCAGGCGGCGCTGTTCAACCCGCACACGTTGGCGCCCACCTTCCCGGCCAGCGCGATCACCCGCCCTCCCCGCTTCAACGCCTATTACGACCGCGACCAGGTGCGGGTGGTCGATGGCGCCAGCTGGAAGCTGGAACTCTCGGGGCTGGTTGCGGAGCGGCGGGCCTGGACGCTCGCCGATCTCCGCGCCGCGCCGCAGCAGAGCCAGATCACGCGGCTGGTCTGCGTGGAGGGCTGGCGGGTGATCGGCCAATGGGGCGGGGTGCCGCTGGGCTGGTTCCTGCGGCGGATCGGCGCCGATACCCGGGCCCGCTATGTCTCGTTCCGCTGCGCGGATGGGTACTATTCCAGCATCGACATGGCCTCGGCCCTGCAGCCGCAGACGATTCTGGCGCTGGATTTCCTGGGCAAGCCGCTGACGCCGGCGTTCGGGTTTCCGCTGCGGCTGCGGATACCGACGAAGCTGGGGTTTAAGAACCCGAAGTCGCTGGTGGCACTCGGGGTCACCAACGTCTATCCGGGCGGCTACTGGGAGGATCAGGGCTACAACTGGTTCAGCGGGTCGTAGCGAGGCCCATGGCCTGGCGCATGAACGCCGCCTTGAGCGGCGGGATCCGGTTGACCGCGGCCAGCCCCAGATCCCGCCCCAGCCGCAGCACCGGGTTGTCGGTGGAGAATAGCCGGTCCAGCCCATCGGTCACCAGGAGCATCAGCAGGTTGTCGGCCCGCCGCGCCCGTTGGTAGCGGGCCAGCAGGCCCGGCGCGCCGAGGTCCTCGCCCGCCGCGTGCGCACGGACCAGCAGGTCCGCCAGCGCGATGGCATCGCGGAAGCCGAGATTGAGCCCCTGGCCCGCGATCGGGTGAATCCCATGCGCCGCGTCCCCCACCAGCGCCAGCCGCGCCGCCACCAGCCGATGCGCGAACATCGCCGAAAGCGGGTAGCTCCACCGCCGCCCCACCAGGCGGAGCGCCCCCAGGTGATCGCCCAGCCGGCGCGCCAGCTCGGCCGCGAACCGCTCCGCCGGCAGCGCCAGAAGGCGGGAAGCCTCGGCCGTGCGCTCGGTCCACACGATGGCGGAGAGATTCTCCCCCGCCTCGGCCGAAGGCGCCATCGGCAGCTGCGCGAACGGACCTCCCGGCAGGAAATGCTCCAGCGCGGTCTGCTCGTGCGGGCGCTCATGCGCCACCGCGCAGACCATGCCGGTCTGCCCGTAGCGCAGCCGGGTCACCGGAATCCCGGCGGCCTCGCGCAGCGGGGAATTGCGGCCCTCGGCGGCCACCACCAGCCGCGCCTCCAAGGTCGGGCCGCCGGCAATGGCGATGCGCGCGCCATCGGCCTCGCGGGTGATGGCGGCCTCGGCGGGGGCGAACAGCATCACCCCGGGCAGCGCGTGCAGCCGCGCGTTCAGCGCCACCCGCAGCGCGCGGGCCTCCACCATCCAGCCGAACGGGCCGGCCTCCTCGCCCAGCGCGGCGGCCTGGAAATCCAGGAACAACCGCGAGGCCGGGCGGCCCAGCCGCCCGTCGGTCACCCGGATATGCACGATCGGACCGGACGGGGCAGGCAGCGTGTCCCACACCCCCGATGCCTCCAGCAGCGGTACCGATCCGGCGGCGATCGCATAGGCGCGGCCGTCGAAATCCGGGTGCTCCATCGGCGGCAACGCGGCGCG
>DAHWNE010000417.1 GCA_027340195.1 Acetobacteraceae bacterium
CCGACTTGGCGGAGCGTCACATCGCGGACTCGCTGGATCTCATCCCCCTGATCCCTCCGAACGTCAGTCGGGCAATCGATCTCGGCTCCGGCGCCGGCTTCCCTGGGCTGGTTCTGGCCGCCGCCACCGGCATCACCTTCGATCTGATCGAGGCGGACCAGCGCAAGGCGGCATTTCTCCGCGAAGCCGCCCGGCTTACCGGCGCGCCGGTCGTCATCCATCCGATCCGCATCGAAGCCGCCACCCTGCCTCCCGCACAGCTGCTCACGGCCCGGGCGCTCGCGCCGCTGCCGCGGCTGCTCAACCTGGCAGCCCCGCTGCTGGCTTCCAACGGGGTCGCCCTATTCCCCAAAGGCCAGAAAGCCGCGGAAGAATTGACGCAGGCCGCCCGGGAATGGCACATGCGGGCGGAGACGATCGCGGGCCGATCCACCCCCGGCGCTGTCATCCTTCGCATCACCGAGCTCCGGCGTGCCCCCAGCGGCTGATCCATTCCCTGCGCAGATCATCGCCATCGCCAACCAGAAAGGCGGCGTTGGGAAGACCACGACCGCGGTGAACCTGGCCACTGCCCTGGCCGCAGCCGGTCGCTCGGTGTTGCTGATCGATCTCGACCCGCAGGGCAATGCTTCCACCGGACTCGGCATCGCTCATGAGGATCGTACTCTCGGCAGCTACTGCGTGCTGGTTCTGGACGCCCCGCCGCAGGATGCCGCCCGCGCGACCGACATCCCCAACCTCGCCATCATCCCCGCCGAACCCGACTTGGCAGGCGCCGAGATCGAACTGGCCGGCATGGAGCAGCGCCAGACCCGCCTGCGCGACGCCCTGGCCCCGCTCCGCCGTCATCCGCCCCATTATGACTACGTGATCATCGACTGCCCGCCCAGCCTCGGCCTGCTGACGGTCAACGCCCTGGTTACCGCGCATTCGGTGTTGGTGCCGCTGCAATGCGAGTTCTACGCCCTGGAAGGGGTCAGCGGCCTGATGCGCACGATCGAGACCATTCGCCGCGGGTACAATCCCGCGCTTCGCCTGTCCGGGATCGTGCTGACCATGTATGACAAGCGCAATAACCTGTCCGACCAGGTCGCCGCCGACGCGCGCGGCTTTTTCGGTGGCGCGGTCTTCGAGACCGTCATCCCGCGCAATATCCGCATCACCGAGGCGCCGAGCCACGGGAAGCCGGTGCTGCTGTATGACTACAAATCTCCCGGGGCCCAGGCTTATGTGAAGCTCGCCGCTGAATTGCTGCGCCGCGGCCGGGCGGAGGCCCGGGCATGACCACCCCGCCGCGCCTCGGCAAGGGCCTCGCCGCCCTGATGGGCGCCAACGCCCTGGCGCCCGACCCCGCAGCAGCTGATGTGCGCAGTCTCCCGCTCGACCTGTTGGACCCGTCGCCCTACCAGCCGCGGGGAGCAATGGACAGCGTCGCGCTGAACGAACTCGCCGACTCCATCCGTGCCCGCGGCATTCTGCAACCCATCCTGGCCCGCCCAAGCCCAACCGATCGAGCGCGATTCCAGATCATCGCCGGCGAACGCCGCTGGCGCGCCGCGGCGCTCGCCGGGCTGCACGAAGTCCCTGCCCTGATCCGCGATTTCGCCGATCTCGATGCCGCCGCCGGTGCCCTGGTCGAAAACCTTCAGCGGCAGGACCTCAATCCGCTCGAGGAAGCGGAAGGCTACGAGCGCCTGCTCGACGAATTCGGCCTGACGCAGGAGACACTGGCCGTCGCGGTGGGCAAGTCCCGCGGCCATATCAGCAATCTGATGCGCCTGCTCGGCGCGACCGAGCCGGTGAAAGCCGCTCTGCGAGACGGCCGGATCACCGCCGGCCATGCGCGGTCCTTGCTGACCCATGCCGCCCCTGATCTTATGCTTTAGCAGGTGCTGGACCGAGGCCTGACGGTCCGTCAGACCGAAGATCTGGCCAACCGCCGCATCACCGTGCCCGATGCCCGGCCGAAGCGCCCGCCGGCGGATCCGGACATCCGAGCACTTGAGCGGGATCTTTCGGAGCGTCTTGGCCTGCGCGTGGACCTCCAAAGCAAAGGGTCGTCCGGACGCCTGAGCATCCACTACCGCGACCTCGATCAGCTGGATGGGCTGATCCGGATGCTCATGGGCGCGACAAACCCCAACGCGCGGTGATAGGCTGCCTGGTATGCGCCGCTTGCTCCCCTTGGTCCTGCTGCTGGCCCTCGCCGCTTGCGTGGCAACGGTGGGGCAGCTGCCGATGTTCTCGGCGCATGACGAGCAGGTGGCCCGGGACGTGGCTGCAATCGCCGCGGGAATGCGGCAAGCTCGCTAATTCCGCAGCCGCACCAAGCTGAAGATCCCGAATGGCGGCATTGGCCGCACATTGATGCGGGCCATATCCTCGGGCACGAACAAAGCCGCGGTGGCGAAATCCGGATGCCACCCCAGGGCCCGGGATGCGGGCGCCAGCGCCCATTCGGCCCACCAGCGCGGGCCGCGCTCCGCGGCGAAATGGTTCACGAACAACAGGTGCCCACCAGGGCGCACGACGCGGCGCATTTCCGCCAGCAGCCGGCGCGGATGCGGCACCACTGAAGCGACAAACATCGCTACCGCGATGTCGAAGCTGGCGTCCGCAAAGCTGGTCGCCTCGGCGTCCATCTCATGCAGCGCGGTAACGTTCACCAGACCCAGGGTGGCGACCCTGCTCCGGGCCCGGGCCAGCATCTCCGCCGA
>DAHWNE010000425.1 GCA_027340195.1 Acetobacteraceae bacterium
GTGCTGGCCGGCATCCCGCCGGAGGCCACCACATTCCGCATCGACACCGCCGCCTACGCCCCGCCGCAACACCCCCCCGGCGGGTTCGCGGTGCCCCGCGCGCTGATCGCCCTCGCCGCCCAGGCGATCCAGGCGCGGGACTCCGACCGGTTCGCCCTGCTCTACGACCTGATCTGGCGCGCCCACGCCGGCGCCCCGGTGCTGGAAGACCGCGCCGACCCCGCGCTGCGCCGCGCCCGCCACCTGGCCTACGCGGTGCGGGCCGAGGCGCACCGGATGCGCGCGGCCCTGCGCTACCTGCCGGTGGAAGGCCGCCACGTCGGCTGGTACGCGCCCCGCCATTACGTGCTGGAAGCGAACGCGCACCTGCTGGCGCAATGGTTTCCCGACCGCCCCACCTCCATCCTCACCCCCGACGGCGGCGCGCATTGGGACGCCGCCGGCCCGCGCTTCGGCCCCGGCATCGCCGCCGACGCGGTGCCGGACGATGCCGCGCTGGCCGGCCTCTGGACCAATTTCGGCGCCGAGCTCCTGGCCACCGCCGGCCCCGGCTTCGGCCTGCCGCCGGCCGAGGCGTTCGAGGAGGTCCGCCATCCGCCCGACGCCCCGCGCCCGTTCCCGGTGGTGCTGCCGGTCGCCCTCGATCCCGGCCTCGCCGCCGCGACCGAGGATGCCGCCGGCTGCGCCCGCTGCCCGCTGGCCGGCCCCGCCACCCAGACCGTGTTCGGCGAAGGCCCCGCCGCGCCGCGGCTGATGCTGATCGGCGAACAGGCGGGCGACCAGGAGGACGTCATCGGCCGCCCCTTCGTCGGCCCGGCCGGCCAGCTGCTGGACCGCGCGCTGGAGGAGGCCGGCATCGACCGCCGCGCGGTCTGGGTCAGCAACGTGGTGAAGCATTTCAAGTTCACCTGGCAGGGCAAGCGCCGGCTGCACCAGACCCCGCAGGCGCCGGAGATCGAGGCCTGCCGCTTCTGGCTGGACGTGGAGCGGGTGCGGCTGCGCCCGGCGCTGACGGTGCTGCTGGGGGCCACCGCCGCGCGCGCGCTGCTGGGCCGGGCAGTGACGGTGGGGCGGGAACGCGGCCGGGCGCTGAGCCTGCCGGACGGCGCGCCGGCGCTGGTGACGGTGCATCCCTCCTTCCTGCTGCGGGTGCCCGAGGCGGCGGCGCGGGCGCGCGAATACGCCGCCTTCGTGGCCGATCTGCGGCTGGCGGCGGCGCTCGCGGGTTGACTTCCCCCTCCCGGGTCGTACCACCCGGCCGGACCCATCGCCCCCGCCGGGGGCGGTCCTGTGCGGGAGCGAGCCGATGTATCCGGATGTGCAACTTCTGATCGATGGCGCCTGGACCCGGGCCGAGGGCGGGCGCACCCTGCCGGTCGTCAACCCGGCGACGGGGGAGGTGAACGGCACCGTCGCCCATGCCGCGCGCGCCGATCTCGACCGCGCGCTGGCGGCGGCGGAAAAGGGGTTCCGCGCCTGGCGCAAGGTGTCGGCCTATGACCGATCGAAGCTGATGCGCCGCGCCGCCGATCTGTTGCGCGACCGCGCCGACGGCATCGCCCGGCTGATGACCCTGGAACAGGGCAAGCCGCTGGCCGAGGCGAAGGGCGAGACCCTGGCCGGCGCCGACGTGATCGACTGGTTCGCCGAGGAAGCCCGCCGCGCCTATGGCCGGGTGATCCCCGCCCGCGCCGAGGGCATCTATCAGCTGGTGGTGAAGGAGCCGGTGGGGCCGGTGGCGGCGTTCACGCCCTGGAACTTCCCGATCAACCAGGTGGTGCGGAAGCTCTCGGCGGCGCTGGCGGCCGGATGTTCCATCATCGTCAAGGCGCCGGAGGAGACGCCGGCATCGCCGGCCGAGCTGATCCGCTGCTTCGTCGATGCCGGGGTGCCGGCCGGGGTGGTGAATTTGGTGTACGGGGTGCCGGCGGAGATTTCCGAGTATCTCATTCCGCATCCGGTGATCCGCAAGATCTCGTTCACCGGCTCGACCGCGGTGGGCAAGCAGCTGGCGGCGCTGGCCGGGGCGCATATGAAGCGGGTGACGATGGAACTCGGCGGGCACGCGCCGGCGATCGTGTTCGACGACGCCGATGTGGATACGGCGGTGAAGATCCTGTCGGCCAACAAGCTGCGCAACGCCGGACAGGTCTGCATCTCCCCCACCCGCTTCCTGGTGCAGGAGGGGGTGTACGAGCAGTTCGTGGACGGGTTCACCGCCCGGCTGAAGGCGGCCAAGGTGGGCGACGGGCTGGAGGCCGGAACCACGATGGGGCCGCTGGCCAACCCGCGGCGGGTGGCGGCGATGGATGCGTTCATCGGCGATGCGGTGAAGCGCGGTGCCAAGCTGCGGACGGGCGGGGAGCGGATCGGCAACAAGGGCAATTTCTATCAGCCGACTGTGCTGACCGACGTGCCGATGGAGGCGCGGATCCAGAACGAGGAGCCGTTCGGGCCGGTGGCGGTGATCTCGCCCTTCAAGGGCTTCGACGATGTGGTGGCGGAAGCGAACCGGCTGCCGTTCGGGCTGGCGTCCTATGCCTATACGCGCTCGGCCAAGACCGCGACGGCGATCGCCGCCGCCGTGGAGGCGGGGATGATGTCGATCAACCACCACGGCCTCGCGCTGCCCGAGGTTCCGTTCGGCGGCGTGAAGGATTCCGGCTACGGGTCCGAGGGCGGGTCGGAGGCGATCGAGGCGTATCTGAACACCAAGTTCGTCTCGCAGGCGGGGTTGTAAACGGCGCGGGCGCGGCCGGCTTGCCCGCCGCGCCCGAACCGCCTACCCAGCCGCCGCCCTTCCATCCACAGGACACGCAATGCCGATCGAGCGCACCCTTTCCATCATCAAGCCCGACGCCACCCGCCGCAACCTGACCGGGCGGGTCAACGCCATGCTCGAGGCCGCCGGGCTGCGCATCATCGCCCAGAAGCGGCTGCACCTGACCACCGCCCAGGCCGAGGCGTTCTACGCCGTCCACGCCGCCCGCCCGTTCTACCGGGATCTGGTCACCTTCATGACCTCGGGCCCGGTGGTCGCGCAGGTGCTGGAAGGGGAAAACGCCGTCGCGCGCAACCGCGAGGCGATGGGCGCCACCGACCCCGCCAAGGCCGCCCCCGGCACCATCCGCAAGGAACTGGCCGAGAGCATCGAGGCGAACTCGGTCCACGGCTCCGACAGCGCCGAGAACGCCGCGGTCGAGATCGCGTTCTTCTTCGCCGGGATCGAGATCACCGGCTGACCGACCGACGCCCGGACCGCTCCGGCCGCCATCGACCGGAGCGGTTTTTTGTGCCCATGGATACAATCATGGGTTGTATTTCGCCTTGCAAGCACGACCAAATCCGTCTATATAATGGGACGATCCTCGGCCTATCGAGGCTCCGCCAGGCCCCGAGAGCGTCCCATGCCGATGATGGTGTTCGACCACCAACGCTGCCGCTGGCGACCGTGGCACGGCAGCCGCGCCGCCTGGCTCCGGCTGCCCCATGCCGTGGCCACCGGGCTCTGCCTGCTCGGCACCGCGACGCTACCGGCCTCGGCCCCGCTGCCGCGGCACAAGCCGGCGCCCCACCCCACGCCGGCGGTGGCGACGGCGGCAGGCCCGGCGGTGGCGATCTTCCTGCCCACGCCCTGGATCGCGGGCGTCGGCACCTCGGGCGG
>DAHWNE010000428.1 GCA_027340195.1 Acetobacteraceae bacterium
GGCCGAGTTCGAATGGCAGATCGAGCAGGTCGTAGAACGGGGCGATGCGCTGGTATCGGTTCAGTCTGCTCGGCACCGCGAGGTCTCCTGGTCTGTCCGCCGGGGCTGGCGCCCCCTCAGCCGCCCGTCCCGCCCCCCGGCCAGACGGTCCAGCCTGGCCGCCACGATGAAGTCGTTCTCGTGCAAGCCTTTTATCTTCTTCGTGCGCCGCGAGATGGTTACGGCGCCCCAGCCGAAAAAAACATCCGGGTGATGGCCTTCCGCCTCGGCCATAGCGGCGGCCTCGGCGACCCGCGCGAAGGCCCCGCAGAAGTTCCCGAACCGGCAGGTCCGCCCGATCCGGTGCACGTTATTGCGCAGGACCCATTCCGGGGGTTCGGCGCGCAACCGCTCCGCCACGTCGGGGCATGCGGCGTTTGTCGGCAAGATCGCGCATCAAAATCTCCATAGTGCGGGCGGGTCACATGGGGTGGCGATGTGCGTGGCCGCCGGCGGGCGCATCGTCGCCCTCGTTGCCCATCATCGCCAGCATCCCCGGGCCCCCGGTCCGCGCGAACCGCCAGATCAGCAGCGCCGACAGCGCCAGCGCGAGGATATTGAGCACGGTGGTGTAGTTCCAGCTGATGCCGGCCTGTAGGACCGCGATCCGCCGCCCCTCCGGCTCCCAATCCAGCGCGGCGAACGCCAGTTCCACGCTATAGCCGGCGCCGACCATCGCCGCATAGAACAGGCCCAGCAGCAGCAGCGCGACGCGGCGTCCATAGTAGCGGCGGTAGATGTCGAGGATCGGCAGGATGATCAGATCGGCGAACAGGAACGCGACCACGCCGCCGAAGCTGATTCCGCCGTTCCACAGCACCGCGGCCAGCGGCACGTTGCCGACCGAGCAGACGAAAGAGACAACCGCCACCATCGGCCCGATCAGCGGGCCGACGACCTTCGACCACAGCGGCGCGTGGGTCAGGAAGATCCCGCTCCAGACGTCTTTCGGTACCCAGGCGGCAAGCGCACCGGCAATCAGCAAGCCACCCACGATATCCATCCACACGCTCGCCCAGTCCATCACGTAGAAATGGCTGATCGCGGTGAAGCCGCGCGGCGACAACGCGCGGGAGACAACGCTGCCGCCCGCAAGCGACATGTCCATCGCGGCGTGGCCTTCCATCCGGCCGGCGACACCCCGCTCGGCCACTTCCCGCGCCTCTGCCAGCCGCGCCGGCGTCATCGCGCGGCGCAACATCAGTTTCAGCAGCACGATCATGATCGGTCCGCCCACGAACTCGGCCAGAGTGAACTGCCAGCCCATCAGCACCCACAGGATGATCCCGAGTTCCAGTACCAGGTTGGTGGAGGCAAACTGGAACGCCATTGCGGCGTTGAAATCCGCGCCCTTGCGAAACAAGGACCGCGCCAGCGCGACCGCGGCGTAGGAGCAGGAAGACGATGCCGCTCCGAGCGCGCTCGCCAGCAGGATCGTGCGCGGGCGCGCGTCCGGCAGCAGGCGGCTCATTTCCCCTTTTGTAACGACCGCCTGTACCACGCCCGACAAGGTGAACCCGAGCACCAGCGCCCAGAGGATGTCCCAGCCCATGACGACGGCCGCGTCGAGCGCGCGGACGATCGCGGCCAGCAC
>DAHWNE010000005.1 GCA_027340195.1 Acetobacteraceae bacterium
GCGGGGCGGACGGGGGCGGATCAGCGGTCGAGCAGGCGCGCGACCAGCCGGTCGATCCGGCGGGCGATGCCCGCGTCGGCGAGGGCGTCGCGGATCAGCTTGCGCGCGGTGGTGAAATAGGCCCGCTCGGGGATCGCGACACCGGCGGCGATGGTCTCGGCGGCGGCGGCGGCGGCGGCCAGTTCGCGATGCAACGGCTCGCGCTGGCTGTATTCCGGGATGCGCAGCTCCCAGATCAGGTTGTCGAAATGGCGCGCGCCGCCCTGGCCTTTGGGCTGCATGCCCTCGACTCGCTTGCGGATGGCCTCGCTATTCAGGAGTGCCGTGAGGTAATGCGCTTCGCCGGTGCTGCGGGTCGCCGCCCAGTAGTTCGCGTGCTCAACGAGAAAATTGCGGTCGCCCACGATAACCGCGGCCGGAACGGTCCCCGATGCGGCGTACACTACTCGGGTTTCCGCAGTCGGCACTTGAGAGGTGAGCTTACGCATGTAATCGAGCTGCCCGAGAAGCGTCATCCGCGGCGTCCCGTCCACCCGCTTGGTGCCGTGTGCCGCCCATTTCGCCTCGATATCGCGCAGCCACGCCGCCAGGTGCCGCGCGCCGGCGGCACGCGCCGCGGCCGCGTCGAGCAGCACGCCCCCCTCCATCGGCACCACGCAGAGCGGCGCCGGGAGCAGCCGGAACGGCGCGATGCTCTCGCCCAGCAGCACCGGGCGCAGGAAGCGCGATTCCACCGGCCCCTCCGGCGGCGCGACATGCGTCCAGGGCGGCTTGCTCTGGCCGCCCTCGCGCCCGCGCAGCCGCGGCGCATCGGGGTTCGGGCCCAGGCGCCCGGCGTCCAGCCGGTCCACGAAGAAGAACCGGCGCGGCACGATCGTCGCACCCTGCTGGAATCGCGCCCGGTACGGCGACGCCGCGGCCAGCGTCGGGATCGGCGGCCAGGGCGCGGCGGCGTGACGCAGGGCCCGGTCCGCCTCAGCCTCCGATGCGTCGCGGCGCGGCAGGCTGCCGCTGTAGCGCGTGACGGTGGCGGGCAAACCGCCGGTTCCGGTGCGGCGCGTGCCGATCAGCACCGCGGCCGGGACGGGGAACAGCGGTTGCACGGTCTCATCGAAGCTCCACGCTTCCTCGATCTGGACCCGCGCCACCCGGAAATCGCCCGCCCGCATCCCGCCGAAGGCCGGCCGGTTCAACGCCGCGTAGGGAAGCACGAAACCGATCGTCCCGCCCGGCTTCAGATAGCGCTCCGCGCCGCGCGCCCAGAACAGCGCGGCGATGTCCTGCTGGGTCGCCAGCCGGCCGCCGATCCACAGATTCATCGCCATGGAGGCGTCGCGCAGATTGACCTTCATCTCCGCGCTGAGGTGGCGGTAGGCGACCCAGGGCGGGTTACCGATCAGCACGTCGGCGCGCTGATCGGCCCGCGAAAACCAGAGTGGGCTCACCAGGTTGCGAAGCACGTAGGGCCAGATGTGGTTCCGGCCGGCGTGATAAAGCGACAATACCCGCTCGTAGGTGGCGGTCATCGCCGCCGCGTCGGCCGCGCCGACGCCCGGAATCCGCGACAGCGCGTGACGCACATCCTCGGGCGCGGCCTGATCGTCCAGCCCCTCGGCGAGCACCTGCAGGCCGGCATCGTATCTCGCCTGATCCTCGGCGAAGCCGGTGGGCACCCGCAACGGCGGCTCGCCGGGCACCGGAAGTTCCATGTCCTGCGCATCGCCCAGCGGGCGGATGTTCCATTGCAGCGCGTCGCCGAGGAACACCGGCACATGCAGAACCCCGCTCCGCGCGCCGATCGCCTCGCCGAGCGCGAGCAGCCAGGTGACGCGGGCGATGATGATGGCGACCGGATGCACGTCGATGCCGCGCACCTGCGCCGCGCAGGCGGCGAGCGCCTGCGCCGCCGGCCAGTCCGCCTCGCGCGCCGCCGCCAACAGCCGGCGCAGGGCATGGAACAGGAACGTGCCCGACCCGCAGGCCGGGTCGAGCACGCGCTGCGTCAGCGGCGCCGTCACCACCTGGCGGACCAGCTTCGCGGCCAGCCAGTCCGGCGTGTAGTACTCGCCGAGGTCGTGCCGTTGCGCGGGGTCGATCAGGCTCTCGTAGAGCGCCTTGAGCACATCCGCCTGGACCTCGCGCAGCCGGAACCGGCCGGCCTGGCGCGCGATGCGCAGGATCAGGTCGTGCCCTTCCGGCGCGCGCAGGACCCAGTCGAAGAAATCGCTCTCGACCGCGCCCACGATGCCGGCCTCGGCCAGCGCCCGGCCGGACATGATGGCCTCGGCGTCCCCGAGCGGCAGGTCGAGCACGCGCGCCGCGATCGTCTTGGCGACGATCGTCAGATAGGTGTGCTGCAGGAACAGCCGGTCGTCGCCGACCGCGGTCCCATAGACCACCGCCAGCAGCCGGTCCCACAGTTCCCGCTTCAGCCGCGTCTCGGGGTCGGCCGCGAGACCTGCCCAGAGGGCTTCGAGCATGCCCTGGGCGCGGCGGAAGGTCAGGCTGTCGCGCCCCAGGATGCGCTGCACCGCGAGCGGCGCGGGGTCGAGCGCGTCGCGGTCGGACAGCGCCGGCTCCAGCCACGCCAGCAGCGCGTCCGGCTGCTCCGGCTGCGTCTGATGGCGGCTGATCTCGACCATCTCCGCGCCGCGCAGCTCGTAGGCGACGAAGCTCGCCCCGTCGGTGGCGATGCCGAGGTAGCGCCGCCCGGTCTGCCGCTCCCGCGCGCGCAGATAGTCGGGCAGGCGGGCCAGCACATCTGCCGTCTCCCGCCGCAGGTCGGACTTGAACTCGAACACCGTGGCGCCGAACAGCATGTCCGCCCGCCCGCGGATCTCCGGCATCCGCACCTCGTGGTCGAAGGCGAGATAGTCCGCCTGGAACAGGTGGTGGAGGATGTGCGTGATCTGGGTGCGAACGGCTTCATGCCCCGGACGCGTGGCCAGTGCGGCGGCCAGCGCGGGCAGGTCTTCGTGGCGCCAGGACTCCATATCCCGCACCATGCGGCATCGCCCCGCGCCGCGACAACACCGAACCGCTTGCGCCGGGCGCGGCGGGCGCTACGCTTGCTCCATGGCCGCCCGAGTCGCAAACCAGCCCGATCTTTTCGCCGACGCCTCCGCCGATCCCGGCGCGAGCCACGGCATCGTCGCCGAGCCGCCGGAGCCAGAGTTCATCAATCGGGTGCGCGACGAGCTCCTCGGCTATCTCGCCAAGGCCCGCGCCGCCAGCACCCTGCCGTGGCGCGACCTGACCGAGGATTACCTGGTCGAGATGCGGGTCTATTCGATGTCGCGCTGGCTGCCGACGGAGGAGGCGCGCGCCCTGCGCCGGGATTTCGGGCTGGAAATGGACCGGCTCTACGAGGCGGCGGACCAGGCCCGCCCCGACGTCTGGGGGCGGGATTTCTGAACCGCCGCCGGCACCCGGCGCCTACCCCTCCTCCCGCCAGATCGGCGCCTTGAGGCGGTCCAGGAACGCCTCATGCGCCGCCAGCTCCGCCGCCGAGGGCACAATCACCCGCGGCGTCCGCGCCCCCGCCGGCGCGTAAGACACTGCCGGCCGTCCCCGCGTCGCCGCCCCCAGGGTCAGGCCGCGCTGGCGCCCGCCGGTCAGCTCCACATAGACCTGCGCCAGCAGCTTGCAGTCCAGCAGCGCGTTGTGGGTGGTCCGCGCCGAGAGGTCGATCCCGTAGCGCCGGCACAGCGCATCCAGCGAATTCGGCATCCCCGGAAACCGCGCCCGTGCCAGCGCCAGGCTGTCGATCATGCGCGCCGCCTCCAGCGACGGGCGGCCGATGCGCGCCAGCTCGGCGTTGACGAACCCGAAATCGAACGGCGCGTTATGCGCGATCAGCTTGCCGTCGCCGAGGAACTCCAGCAGCGCGTCGGCGATCTCGGCGAAGCGCGGCTTGCCGGCCACCGCGGCGTTGGTGATGCCGTGGACGCGCACCACGTCCTCGGGAATGTCGCGCTCGGGGTCCAGTAGCGTGTGAAACCACCTCTCGGTGGGCAGGTCGTTCACCAGCTCGATGGCGGCGATCTCGATCACCCGGTCGCCGGCCAGCGGATCGAGCCCGGTGGTTTCGGTATCGAACAGCACGGCGCGGGTCATCGGCGCAGCCGCTCCAGCAGGCGCAGGATCTGCCGCCGCGCGTGGAAGCGCGACAGCCCGGTGCGGATCACCGTGTCGGCCCGCCGCCGCTTGGCCGCGTCCGGCATCTGCCGCGCGATCACCGCCGCCGCCTGCGCGGCGTCCATCCGCCCGCGCAGCCGCACCCGGTGGCGCTGCACGTCGGCCGGCGCCGAGACCACCACCACGTGGTCCACCCGCGCCGCGCCGCCGGTCTCGAACAGCAGCGGGATGTCCAGCACCGCGACCTGATGGCCGGCGCGGCGGGCGCGCGCCAGGAAGCGCCGCTCGGCCGCGCGCACCCGCGGGTGGATCAGCGCTTCCAGGCGCCGCAGCGCCTCGGGGTTGCCCAGCACCGCCGCGCGCAGCCGGGCGCGGTCCACCGCGCCGTCCCGCACCGCGCCGGGAAAGGCGGTGGCGATCGCGCCCACCGCCGCCCCGCCGCGGCGCTGCATCCGGTGCACTTCCGCATCGGCGTCGAACACCGGCACGCCGCGGGCGCGGAACACCGAAGCGGCGGTGGATTTGCCCATCCCGATCCCGCCGGTGAGGCCGATCACGATCATGCGCCCGCCAGATCCGCCAGCACGAACGCGCGCAGCGCCGCGTCCACCTCGGGATCGACGCCGAACCAGGCGTGGAACCCGGGGCGCGCCTGGTGCAGCAGCATCCCGAGCCCGTCGATGCAGCGCAGCCCGTGCGCGCGCGCCGCCGCCAGCATGGGCGTCTCGAGCGGCACATAGACCAGGTCCGCCACCGCGAGGCCGGCCGCGGCGCGGGAGAAATCCAGCCCGGGATCGCCATGCCCGCTCATGCCCAGGGTGGTGGCGTTGACCACCAGCGCGGCATCGGCCAGCGCCGCCGACCGCTCCGCCCAGTCCAGCACGCAGAGCCCGGGCAGGTCGGCGGCCAGCGCCGCGGCCCGCGCCGGGGTGCGGTTGGTGATGCTGACCGGGACCCCTTGGTCCAGCAGCGCCACCGCGGCCGCCCGCGCCGCCCCGCCGGCGCCCAGGATCAGCGCCGGTCCGGCGGCCGGGTCGGCCCCCGCGTCGGCGAGCCCGGCGAGGAAGCCGAACACGTCGGTGTTGCTGCCCTCGATATGGCCGTGGCGAAACACCAACGTGTTCACCGCCCCCGCCCGGCGCGCGGTGAGGTCCACCCGGTCGGCCAGCGCGAAGGCGGCCTGCTTGTGCGGGACGGTGACGTTGGCGCCGGCGAACCCGGCGGCGAGCAGGCCGCGCATGGCGGGGACGAAGGCATCGGGGGCGATCGGCAGCGGGATATAGGCGCCGTCGATCCCGTAGCGCTCCAGCCAATAGCCGTGGATGCGGGGCGAGCGCGAGTGGCGGACCGGCCAGCCGGCGATGCCGGCGACTCGGGCCTGGGCGGTGAGGGGGCGCATCGGGGCACCATTCCCCGGGCGGGGGGGAAGATCAACCCGCCTCACGCCCGCAATCCCTCCACCGCCATCCGGGTCCTTCGGCAGGTGGGCACGCTCCCCATGGCGCCGCTCACGTGCGTTATCATCCTTGGCGACCGGGCGCCGAGGCTCGGCGAGCCCCGAAGCATCCTCCCGAGCGCCCCTCTCTCCGAGATCGCGGGGCCATCCGCGCGATCCGGCCTCCCTGTCATCGGCCGCATCCGGCCCGCATAGCGCCCGAACTCACGCCTCGACCGATCCCCGGCTCCTCCCGAGAGAGACGCGCGGGCCGGACCCGAGGCGCGAACACATGCCCGGAGCGATGCAATATACCACCAAAACTACTTCCCTCCCGCCGTCTTCGCCCACTCGCCCAACCCCGCCTATAATCCCTCCCGATGCACGCCGATCCCGATGGCCTCTACGCGCGCCTGGGTCTTCCCCCGACCGCCTCGGCCGAGGCGATCGGGGCCGCCTACCGCCGCCGCGCGCGGGTGCTGCATCCCGACATCCCCCACACCGGCAACACCGAGGCGTTCCTCGCCCTGCGGGCCGCCTACGAAATCCTCTCCGACCCCGACCGCCGGCGCGCCTACGACCGTTCCGCGCGCCCCGCTCCGGAGCCGTCGTTCGCGCCCCCGCCCCAGCCGGTCGCCGACCTTTCCGCGCCGCCCTCCAACCGCTTCGCCCTCTGGGCCGCGTTCCTGGTCGGCTCGGCGGCGCTGGCGGCGTTCGCCATGCTGCGGCTGGCGCAGGGACCCACCGCCGGCCTGCCGGATCACCCGGGCCCGCCGCCCGCGCCCTGGGTCCGCCCGGTCGCGTTGCCCCGTGCCCACCCGGCCGGCCGAGCCGATCACTACGTGCTGCCCGGGCTCGGCCCGCTGGACGTGATGCAACCGCGTCCGCCCGCCGGCGCGCTGCGGCGCGTCGCCACCCTGGCCCCGTTCACCCCGGTGCGCGTGCTTTCGGTCGATCCGGCACGCCATCTGGCGGAAATCCGGCTGGCCGGATCGGCGGTGGGGTTCGTCGCGCCGGACCGGCTGGCGCGTGGCGGCGCCACCGCCGCCCATGCCGCATTCTGCGCCGACCGCGCCGGCCCGCCGCCCCTGTCCGGCCAGACCCTCGCCGCGCGCGGCCACGGCCGGGGCGCGATCACCTTCGTCAACCAGGATCTGGAACCGGCGGTCATCAAGCTGCGCGACTCGGCGGGGCGGCTGGTGCGGGCGGTGTTCCTCGCCCCCGGCGCCAGCCTGCGCCTGCGCGGCCTGCCCGGCCGCATGTGGGAGGTGGAATTCGCGGTCGGCGAATTATGGAGCCGCCCCTGCCGCTACTTCGCCGCCGGCGAGCGCGCCGAGCGGTTCCCGCGCCCGCTCGCCGCGGGAAGCCTGGTGCGCCTGCCGCCCAACCTGCCCCCCGCCATCCAGCCCTACGACATCCCCGACCGCGTCTTCGCCCGCCCCTGACCGATCACAGGTGGACAACCGCCCGGCCTCGCCCATACTGGCGGCTCCGCGACCGAGGAGACGCCTTCATGCCCCATGCCACCACCGATGACGGGGTGAAGCTCTATTTCGAGGAAACCGGCACCGGCGCGCCGGTGATCTTCGTCCACGAATACGCCGGCGATATCCGCAGCTGGGAGGCGCAGCTGCGCCATTTCGGCCAGCGCTACCGCGCCATCGCCTTCTGCGCGCGCGGTTACCTGCCATCTGACGTGCCGGCCGATGTCGGTGCCTATTCGCAGGCCCGCGCCGCCGATGACATCGCCGCGGTGCTGGATCACCTGGGCATCGCCCAGGCGCATGTGGTCGGGCTGTCGATGGGCGGCTTCGCCACCCTGCATTTCGGCTTCCGTCACCCCGCCCGCGCGCTGTCGCTGACCGTCGCCGGCTGCGGCTACGGTGCCGAACCCGGGGAGCGCGCGAAGTTCCGCGCCGAGGCGGAGGCGATCGCCGCCTTCATCGACTCCCACACCATGCAGGACTTCGCCGCCCGCTACGCCTACGGCCCGACCCGGGTGCAGTTCGAAACCAAGAATCCGCGCGGCTTCGCCGAGTTCCGCCAGCAGCTCTCCGAGCACTCGTCGCTGGGGATGCGCAACACCCAGCTCGGCGTGCAGCGGGAGCGCCCGTCGCTGTTCGATCTCACCGAGCAGATGGCCGCGCTGCGCCTGCCCACCCTGGTGCTGACCGGCGACGAGGACTGGCCCTGCCTGCAACCCGGCCTGCTGATGAAGCGCACCATCCCCACCGCCGCGCTGGTGGTGATGGAAAATTGCGGCCACACCATCAACCTCGAGGAGCCGGACAGGTTCAACGCCATCGTCGAGCGGTTTCTGGCCCAGGTGACGGCCGGACGATGGCCGGAGCGCGACCCGCGCAGCATCAGCGGATCGATCACCGGCATCAAGGACTGACCCGGCGCCCGCGCGGCGGGCCGCGGCAGAGACAGAAACCGGAGGAACCGCCATGTCTCACCCGATCGCGCCGGAGGCGCTCGGCCAGCCGCTGCGGCGTGCCGAGGACCATCGCCTGCTGACCGGGCGGGGCGTCTATGCCGACGATCCGGCGCGGCCGGGCGCGCTCTACGCGGCGCTGGTCCGCAGCCCGCATGCCCACGCCCGGATCGTCGGCATCGACACCGCGGCGGCCCGGGCCATGACCGGGGTGCGGCTGGTGCTGACCGGGGCGGATTGGCAGGCCGACGGCCTCGGGCCCATCCCGCACAACGTCGGCATCAACGGGCCGCCCGACGTGGCGGCCCGGCTGGTCGGCCCGGCGCCCGCCGTCACCCCGCACTGGCCGTTGCCGCCGGAGATCGTGCGCTTCGTCGGCGAGCCGGTGGCGCTGGTGGTGGCCGAAACGCACGCCGCCGCCAAGGATGCGGCCGAACGGATCGCGGTGACCTGGGAGCCGCTGCCCGCGGTGGTCCACGCCGCCGCCGCGCTGGCGCCGGAGGCGCCGCAACTCTGGGCCGAGGCGCCGGGTAATCTCTGCGCCACCATCGAGGTGGGCGACGCGCCGGCAACCGCGGCGGCGTTCGCCCGGGCCGCCCATGTCGCCCGCCTGACCACCCGCGCCCAGCGCGTCACCGGCGTGCCGATGGAGCCGCGCAGCATCGCCGCCGCCTGCGACCCGGCGAGCGGGCGCATTACCCTGCACGCCGGCAGCGGGCGCGGCGTGGCCAAGCTGCGCACCGATCTCGCGCAGATGCTGGGCTTGCCGCCCGAGCTGGTGCGGGTGGTCTGCGGCGAGATGGGCGGCAATTTCGGCACCCGCAACTTCTTCTACCCGGAATACGCGCTGCTGGCTTGGGCGGCGCGCCGGCTCGGCGGGGCCGTGCGCTGGCGGTGCGAACGCAGCGAATCCTTCCTCACCGACTACCAGGGCCGCGACCTCACCGTGACGGCGGAACTCGCGCTGGACGCCGACGGGCGCTTCCTGGCGGTCCGCGCCGACAATATCTCGAACATGGGGGGCTACGCGGCCTCGCTGGTGTCGTTGCAGAAGGGCGTCGGGCTGATGAGCGGCGTCTATGCCATCCCGGTCGGGCATGTGCGCGGGCGCGGTGTGGTGACCAACACCGTGCCCACCACCCCCTATCGCAGCGCCGGCCGGCCCGAGATCATGTTCGTGCTGGAACGCCTGATCGACATCGCCGCCGCCGAAACGGGGCACGACCGGATCGGGCTGCGCCGGCGCAACCTGATCCGGCCGGAGGCGCAGCCCTACGCCAACCCGCTCGGCCTGACCTACGACAGCGGCGACTATCCGGCGGTGATGGAGCGCGCGCTGCGCCTGGCCGACTGGGAGGGGTTCGCGTTCCGCCGCGCCGCTGCCGCCGCGCGCGGCCGGCTGCGCGGCATCGGCCTTGCCAACTACGTCGAAGTGACCAGCGGCGTGCCGCGCGAGCGGGCCGAGATCACGGTGCGGCCGGAGGGGCGGGTGGAGCTGGTGATGGGCACCATGGCCTCGGGCCAGGGACACGAGACCAGCTTCGCGCAGCTGGTCGCGGCCTGGCTGGGCGTGCCGCCGGCGGCGATCGACTATGTCGCGCATGACACCGACCGCGTGTTGGCCGGGGGAGGGTCGCATTCCGGGCGGTCGATGAAGCTCGCCGCCAGCATCATCCCCGAGGCGGCGGAGATCGTCATCGGCAAGGCGCGGCGGATCGCCGCGGTGGTGTTGGAAGCCGCGGCCGAGGACCTGGAGTTCGTCCCCGGTGGGTTCCGCATCGCCGGCACCGACCGCGCCGTCTCCCTGTTTGCCCTGGCGGAGGCGACGCGCGATCGGCCCGACCTGCCGGACGGCCTGCGCGGGGCGCTGGACGGCGTGTCCGACCGCACCATCCCGGTTGCGAGCTTTCCCTATGGGACCCAGGTGGCGGAGGTGGAGATCGACCCCGATACCGGGGCGGTCGCGCTGGTGGCGCTGAGCGCGGTGGACGATGTCGGGCGCGCCATCAACCCGATGATCCTGCATGGGCAGACCCATGGCGGGATCGGCCAGGGGGTGGGCCAGGCGCTGCTCGAGGACGTGGCCTACGACCCGGCGAGCGGGCAGATGCTGGGCGGCAGCTTCATGGACTACGCGATGCCGCGCGCGGCCTCGCTGCCGTCGCTGCGCACCGAATTGTCGGAAATCCCCTCGCCCACCAATCCGCTCGGCGTGCGCTCGGGCGGGGAGGGCGGGACCACCCCGGCGCTGGGCGCGGTGGTGAACGCCGTGGTCGATGCGCTGGCCGGGCACGGTGTGCGCCATATCGAAATGCCGGCGACGGCCGAGCGCGTGTGGCGGGCGATGCGCTCCGGGCAGGCTTGACAGGCCGGGAGGGCCTGGATCGACTGCCCCAAACAGGAGGATCGCATCCATGTCGGCCGCTCTCGCCCAGCCTCTGCGGTGGCCCGCCGAAGGCAACACCCGGGTGCCGTTCCGGGTCTATTCGGATCCCGACATCCACGCGCTCGAGCAGGAGCGGGTATTCCGTGGGCCGCTCTGGCATTACCTCTGCCTGGACATCGACGTGCCCAATCCCGGCGATTACTGCCTGGGCGAGATCGGCGAAACCCCGATCGTCGTCACCCGCGACGCCGAAGGCGCCCTGCACGCGCTGGTCAACCGCTGCGCGCACAAGGGCGCGCTGGTCTGCCTGAAGGAGCGCGGCAACGCCGAGGCGTTGACCTGCGTCTATCATTCCTGGACCTACGAGCTCGACGGCCGCCTGCGCAGCGTCGCCTTCCGCCATGGGCTGCGCGGCAAGGGAGGGATGCCGGAGGATTTCGACCCGGTGAAGCATCGGCTGCAACCGATCCGGCTTGCGACCTTCTGCGGCCTGGTGTTCGGCAGCTTCTCCCCGGCCACGCCGGATATCGAGACCTTCCTCGGCCCGCAGGTGGCCGGCGTGCTGCGGCGCAATCTGGGGCGCAAGCTGGTGCGGCTGGGGCGGCACAGCCAGATCATCCACAACAACTGGAAGCTGTACGCCGAGAACGTGCGAGATTCCTATCACGCCACGCTGCTGCACACGTTCTACACCACCTTCAAGGTGAACCGGCTGGACATGGACGGCGGCATGATCCTGTCCGACGACGGCCGGCACAGCCTGAGCTACTCGAAGCGCGACTCCTTGCAAGAAGCTGCCGAATACGCCGATGTCCATTCCGCGCAGTACAAATCAGGCCTGCATGGGCCGGAGTTGCTGGACGCCTTTACCGAGTTCGACGACGGCATCACCCATATGATCCAGACCGTGTTCCCCACGCTCACGGTTCAGCTGACGCTGAATTCGCTGGCGGTGCGGTTCTTCACCCCGCGCGGGATGGATCGGACCGAGCTGTTCTGGAACTATCTGGGCTATGCCGACGACCCGCCCGAGCGCACGGCGCTGCGGGCGCGCCAGGCCAACCTCACCGGCGCCGCCGGGCTGGTTTCCCTTGAAGACGGGTGCATCAACGAATTCGTCCAGCGTGGATCGCGCGGCAGCCCCGACGCCACCGAGTTCCTGGAGATGGGCGGACGGGAAGTGGCCTCCTCGGACGGCTCACGCGCGACCGAGACCGCGATCCGCGGCTTCTGGCAGTCGTGGCGCGGCCTGATGGGATTTTAGCAGCATGATCGCCCCCGAACTCGCCGCCCGCGCCGAGGCGCTGTTGCTGGATGCCGCCCACGCGATCGACGACGACGCGCTGGAATCCTGGCCGGATTTCTTCACCCGGGATGCCAGCTATCGGATCGTCCCGCGCGACAGCCATGCCGCGGGCGAGCCGATCGGCATCCTGTCCTGCCAGGGACAGGGAATGATGCGCGACCGCATCCTCGCCTTGCGCACGGCCAATATCTACGAGCCGCATACGCTGTGCCATGTGCTGTCGCGCCCGGTGCTGACCGCCACCCCGGACGGCGGCGTGATGTCGCGCTGCAATTTCGCCCTGTTCCGGACCCAGCAAGCCGGCAGCACCGAACTCTTCGCTGCCGGGCGTTACCTCGACCGGATGGTGGAGGAAGCCGGGGTGATGCGCCTGGCCGCGCGCGAAGTGGTGCTGGAATCCCGAAGGGTGGACATCCTGATCGTGCTGCCGATCTGATCGAGTTCAGAACGGTGCCACGATATCGAGTGCCTGCTGACCCCAGCGCGGCCCTTGCACCGCGCTCAATTCGCCGCGTCCGCCATAGGCGATCCGCGCCTCCGCCATCCGGTCGCTGGTGATCGTATTGTCGGAGGCGATGTCCTCGGGCCGGATCACCCCGCTCACCCGCAGCACCCGCAGCTCGTTGCCGACGCGGAATTCCTGGCTCGCCACCACCACCAGGTTGCCGTCCGGCAGCACCTGGGTCACCTCGCCGGCCAGCCGCAGGGTCACCTGTTCCTGGCGCTGGATCTGGCCGGTGCCGACGTTGGAGTTGGCGCTGCTGGTGGAGACCAGGCTGGCCGGGTTCATCGGGATATGCGACAGCAGCGTCTCGAGGCCGAAGAAGTTCGGCACGCCGAGCGATTCCGAGCCCTTCCGGGTGGCGGTGGTATCGTTCTTCAGGGTAGCGGCATCGTTCATCGACACCACGATGGTCACCAGATCGCCCACCCGCGATGCACGCTGGTCCTTGAAGAAGGCGCGCGCGCCGGGGCGCCAGAGCGAGTCCTCCTGATGCGGGACCGGCCTGGGCGAGGGCATCGGGAAGGTGACCGGATGGTAGCCGGGAGCCTGCACCGGGTTGGCGGTCGGCGTCATCGCCGGAGGGCGCCCCACGTCCGCCAGCTGCTGCAACATCCCGCAACCCGACAGGCCGAGGGCCAGCAGCAGCGCCGCGGGCTTCATCGCACCACCCCGCCGGCCGGGATCAGCGGCGGGGCGCCGGCGGTCACTCTGACCTCGCCCGGGCCGGTCACCAGCGCGGCCAGCACGGCGTGGGAGACCGGGTTCAGTACCCGCACCTGATCGCCCAATCCCCCCGCGTCCAGAGCCCGACCGGAGGCGGTGAGCGCGAGACCCGGGCTGCGCACCCGGATCACCACCGCCGCGCCCTTGTGCACGAGTTCGGGCGGGCGCAGTGCCGCGCGCGGGAACGTGGCCCCGGCCGCCAGGGACCGGGCGAGTTCGCGCCCGACCACCTGGCCGACGCGGCGGGCCGCCCCACCGGCCACCAGTGCCGCCGGGCGGCGCTCCAGCCGCAGATCAGCGGCGGTCAGGATTGCGCCGGCGGCTAGCCGATGGGCGGCCACCGGCAGATCGACCATCGCCTCCACTCGCCCGGAGATCGGCAGCTGGATCGGCGCGATCCCGGCGGCGCTGAGGACCAGCAGCGCGCTGAACCGCCCCGACGCCGGGTCGTATGTCAGCGCCGAGATCGCGGGCGTGATCGCCGGGGTCACCGGCACCACCGGGGGGGTGAACCCGTGCAGCCGGATCCGCGCGTCGCGTCCGGCGCCGGCGCCGTGCAAGGCGGTGGCAAGCGGGATCATCGCCTCGGCGCGGGTGAAGGCGCGCCCGGGCCAGGTCAGCACCGCGCGGTCGGCCGGCGAGGCGGGGCGCCAGTTCACGTCGTAGCGGCGGGCGATATACGCGAGCTGGCGCGCGCCGACCTCGATCCGCCCACCCGGCGCGGGACCGGGGCCGAGAATGCGCCGGCGGTCGCGCCCGGCATGGGTGAACAGGTCGCCGAGCCGCACCACCGGCGCGGTGAGGGTGGTGACGGGGCGGAGCGCCGGCCGAGGGGTCGCCAGGGCCGGCACCGGCGCCGCGAGCAGGATCAGGGCAACGAGTCGGGTGGGTGTCATCACAGGTTGCTCAGGCTCTGCATCATCTGATCGGTGGTGGTGATAACCTTGGAGTTCATTTCGTAGGCGCGCTGTGCGGTGATGAGGTTGGTGATCTCGCTCACCACGTTGACGTTCGAGGTTTCGACGAAGCCCTGCATCACCGAGCCGAACCCGGGATCGGCGGGATTGCCCTGCACCGGCGCGCCGGAGGCGGCGGTCTGCACGAACAGATTGCCCCCTTGCGCCTGCAATCCGGCGTCGTTCGGAAACGCCGCCAGCTGGATCTGGCCCAGCGTCTGCGGCGCGGTCTGCCCGGAAATCGTCGCCTGCACCTGGCCCGAGGTGTTGATGGTCACGCTGGTGGCGTTGGTCGGCACCTGGATGCCCGGCTGCACGACATAACCATCCGCCGTCACGATGGTGCCGTCGGGGGCCAGGCCGAAGGTCCCGTCGCGGGTATAGGCGGTGGCACCGGACGGCAGCGTGACCTGGAAATACCCGTTGCCCTGGATCGCGAGGTCGAGCGAGTTGGAGGTCTGTTGCAGGTTTCCCTGCTCGTTGATGCGATAGATCGCCGCCGTCTTCACGCCGAGCCCGATCTGCGCGCCGGACGGCACGATCGAGCCGGAGGAGGACGAGTTCGACCCCACCCGGCGCAGGTTCTGATAGATCAGGTCCTGGAACTCCACTCGCTGGCGCTTGAAGCCGGTGGTGGTCATGTTGGCGATATTGTTGGAGATCACCTCTACATTGGTCTGCTGGGCCTGCATCCCGGTGGCGGCGATGTCGAGTGCGCGCATCCGTCCTGCCCCTCAATGCGCGAGTGTCAGCGCGGGCGTCAGCAGCGCCAGCGCGGCGGCGAGCCCGGCACCCAGGGCCAGCACGGTTGGGATCATGGAGGACGGCATCATGGCAGGTTCCCCGGGGTTGGCAGCAGCTTGTCGATGACGCTGGATTTCCGTTGCGATTCCGCCTGGATGAAGCGGGTCATGAACTCGAACTGGCGGGAGGTGTTGATCATGTCGGTGAGTTCCAGCACCGGCTGGACGTTGGATCCTTCCACCGCGCCCTGGACGATGCCGGGCGATGTCGCCGGCTTGGTCGGTGTGCCGGCCACGAAGAGAGAGCCTCCCTGCGCGCGCAGCTGCATCGGGTTGGTCGGCACCACCACGCCGACCTGCGCCACCTGCCGCCCGCCGGCGGAGAGCGTGCCGTCGCTCGCCACGCTGATGCCGGTATCCTTGGCGCCGAGGCGGATCGGCTTGCCGGTGGTATCCAGCAGGGCGTTGCCCGCGGCATCCGCGACGGTGCCGTCCGCCAGCAGCCCGAACCGGCCGTCACGGGTCAGCCGAGGTCCGGCCTTGGTCATCACGGTGAAATAGCCCTTGCCGGTAATGGCGAGATCCAGCGGATTGCCGGTGTGTTGCAGCGGGCCCGGGGTGGTTTCGCGCCAGGTCGCGCGGTCCTCGGTGTAGGCCAGGGTCTGGCCGCCCGGTGGGGGACGCGCGCCGGGCTGGCGGGTCAGCACCGCGGCGAACTGGATGCGCTGTTCCTGAAACCCCGGCGTGTCGGCATTGGCTAGGTTGTTGGCGATCACCGCCATCGCGTGGCTTTGCGCGATCAGGCGGGAGGTGGCGAGGCTGTCGGTGATGTCCATGCCCGTTCGAGGGCAAGGCGCGTGCCAGCGCCGGAAGGGCGGATTTCCGCGATCCGCTCCGGGA
>DAHWNE010000009.1 GCA_027340195.1 Acetobacteraceae bacterium
CCGACTGGACCCTCGGCGGCGGGCTTCGTCTCGATGGCGCGCGCACCCGCCTCACGCTGTCGGCGGTCTCCCGCGCGCTGCACGAGGACGGCAGCACCATCGGCGCCCTGCCGACCGACCGACCGCTCGCCTGGCACCTCACCGCCGCGCGGGCGGCGCTGCGCTGGGGCGACGGCATCGTCTCGCTCACCCCGGCGCTGGATTTCGCCGCCTTTCGCTATGCCGACGCGGTGCTGGGCGGGATCGGCCTGTCGCAGGCCGACCGCGACCGCGACATCCTGCGCCCCGGCCTGACCGCGCGCTATGCGCTGGACCCGGGCACCGACCTGGTGGTGGCGATCCGCGACACCGTCACCCGCTACACCGCCCCCACCGCCGGACAGCCCAGCCGCGACAGCAACGCGGTGACCGCGCTCGCCGGGTTCCAGGACGGCGCCGATCCGATGCTGCGCTGGCGCCTGCTGGCGGGGTGGGAGGTGCGCCGCTTCGCCGACTACGGCACCCGCGCCGGCCCGGTGCTGGCCGCGCAGGCGATCTGGCAGCCGAACGGCATGACCACCGTCACCGCCACCCTGTCCCGGCGGATGGAGGACGCGGCGCAGGAAGGCGTCGCCGGCTACACCGCCACCGCCGGCAGCGTGCGGCTGGACCGCGAGACCTGGCGCAACCTCATCCTCTCGGCGGGATTCGGCGCCGAGCACGCCGCCTTCACCGACGGGACGCGCGAGGACGCCGGCTCCGCCCGCTTCGCCGCCCGCTGGCTGCTCAACCGCCGGATGCGCCTGACCGCGAGCGAATCCGTCACCGCGCTGGAGGGCGCGACCTCGGTGCTGCTGCCGGGCGGGCGGCGGGTCACCCGCAGCGTCTCGCTGCTGCGGTTGGGATTCGGATGGTGAGGCCGCGCCGGCTGCTGGGGGTCGAGTTCACCGGCTGCGATCTGCCCGCGGCGCTGGCCTGGCTCCGCGCGCGGCCGGCGGAGGCGCCGTTCGCCTACGTGGTCACCCCGAACGCCGATCACCTGGTGCGCCTGCACCGCGACCCGTCGCTGGCCCCGCTGTACCAGGGCGCGGCGCTGACCCTGCTCGATTCGCGGGTGGTGGCGGCCGGCGCCCGGCTGCTGGGTCTCGCGCCGCCGCCGGTGGTGACCGGGGCCGACCTGATCGCGGCGCTGCTGCCGGCGCTGCCGGCGGCCACGCCGATCTGCCTGATCGGCCTGCCTTCCGGCTTCCTGCCCGCGCTCCGCGCCCGCACCGGCCTCACCGCCATCGCCCATCACGACCCGCCCATCGGCTTCGCCCACGACCACCCCGCGATCGAGGCGGCGCTGCGCTTCGTCGAGGCGCATCCGGCCCGCTTCATCCTGCTCGCCGTCGGCTCGCCGGCGCAGGAGCGTCTGGCCGCCGCCCTGGCGTCGCGGGGGCGGGCCGGCGGCACCGCGCTCTGCATCGGCGCGGCGGTGGATTTCCTGGCCGGGCGGTCGCGCCGCGCGCCGGCGTGGATGCGCCGGGCCGGGCTGGAATGGCTGCACCGGCTGGTCGCGGCCCCGCGCCGCCTCGGTCGGCGCTACCTGCGCGAGGACCCGGCGATCCTGCGCCTGCTGCTGGCCGACCGGCTGGCGCGATGATTCACGCTTTGTTGGTGGTTGCCGGCCCAGCATGGCGGCCGCCCGAGCCGCGCGAGGACCCATGGACGACCTGCTCGCCGAATTCCTGACCGAGACGAACGAGATGCTGGCGGAACTCGATGTCGCGCTGGTGCGGCTCGAGACAGTGCCGGAGGACGCCCAGAACCTGTCGGGCATCTTCCGGCTGGTTCACACCATCAAGGGCACCTGCGGGTTCCTCGGCCTGCCGCGGCTCGAGAAGGTGGCCCATGCCGGGGAGAACGTGCTCAGCCGGATGCGTGACGGGGCGCTGCGCCCGACCCCCGCGCTGGTGAGCCTGGTGCTGGCCGCGCTCGATCGGATCAAATCCATCGTCGCCGATCTCGGCGCGACCGGGGCGGAACCGGCGGGCGAGGACGGGGCGCTGATCGCGGCGCTGGACGCGGCGGCCGACGGCGATGCCCCCCCAGGGGATGTATCGGGGGATGGTCCGGGGGATGGTCCAGCGGCGACCGAGGGGACCGCGGAGGCGCTGCCGACCCCGGTCGCCCCGGCGCCGCCGCCGGCCGCGCCCCCCCTGGGCACGACCCGACCCGAAGCCGGCCCGCCCAAGCCGGCGCTGGCCTCCGCCCCGGTGCCGGACTCGGCGCCGGGTGCGGCGCAGACCATCCGCGTCGGCGTCGATGTGCTCGACGACCTGATGACCCTGGTGAGCGAGCTGGTGCTGACCCGCAACCAACTGCTGCAACTCGCCCGCACCCAGGAAAACAGCGCCTTCACCGTGCCGCTGCAACGGCTGTCGCACATCACCTCGGACCTGCAGGAGGGGGTGATGAAGACACGGATGCAACCGATCGGCAATGCCTGGAACAAGCTGCCGCGGGTGGTGCGCGACCTCGCCCACGAGCTCGACAAGCGCATCGACCTGGTGATGCTCGGCGCCGAGACCGAGCTCGACCGCCAGGTGCTGGAGCTCATCAAGGACCCGCTCACCCACATGGTGCGCAACTCCGCCGATCACGGGCTGGAAAGCCCGGCCGAGCGGCGCGCGGCGGGCAAGCCGGAGACCGGACGGATCACCCTCAACGCCTTCCACGAGGGCGGCCACATTATCATCGAGATCGCCGATGACGGCCGCGGCCTGCCGGTCGATCGCATCCGCGCCAAGGTGCTGGCGCAGGGCCTGGCGAGCGAGACCGAGCTGGCGGGGATGTCGGACGCGCAGATCCAGCGCTTCATCTTCCGCGCCGGCTTCTCCACCGCCGCCGCCGTGACCGCCGTCTCCGGGCGCGGGGTGGGGATGGATGTGGTGAAGACGAATATCGAGCGGATCGGCGGCACCATCGAACTGGCCAGCCGGGCCGGCGCCGGCACCACCTTCACCATCAAGATCCCGCTCACGCTCGCCATCGTCTCGGCGCTGATCGTGGAGGCCGGGGGCGAGCGCTTCGCGGTGCCGCAGACCTCGGTGGCGGAGCTCGTGCGCGCCGGCGACGGCAGCGCCGAGGGCGGCAGCCGGATCGAGCGCATCAACGATACCCCGGTGCTGCGCCTGCGCGACCGGCTGCTGCCGCTGGTCAGCCTGCGCGAATTGCTCCGCCTCGACGCCCCCGCCGCCGGCGGCGATCCGCCGACCATCGTGGTGGCGCAGGTCGGCCCCACCACCCTCGGCCTGATCGTCGATCGGGTCTTCGACACCGAGGAGATCGTGGTCAAGCCGGTGGCGCCGATCCTGCGCCACGTCACCATGTTCTCGGGCAACACCATCCTGGGCGACGGGTCGGTCATCATGATCCTCGATCCGAACGGGATCGCGCGCGCGACCGGCATCGGCGCCGGCGAGGGGCGGGAGGGCGCCGCGCGGATCGCGGCACCGGCCGAGACCACCGGCCACTCGGCGGCGATGACCTCGATCCTGCTGTTCCGCGCCGGCGCCGCGGACGCCCCGCCGCTGGCGGTGCCGCTGGCGCTGGTGGCCCGGCTCGAGGAAATCCCGCGCGAACGGATCGAGCGCTGCGGCGATGCGCTGGCGACCCAGTATCGCGGCCGGCTGATGCCGCTGCTGCCCCTGACCGGGGAGGTCGATCCGGCGCGGGCGCAGCAGCCGGCGCTGGTGTTCACCGACGGCGACCGCTCGATGGGCCTCCTGGTCGATGCCATCACCGACGTCGTGGAGGATCGGCTCGAGGTGGAGCTCGGCGCGGCACGCCCCGGCCTGCTGGGCACCGCGGTGATCGCCGGCCGCGCCACCGACGTGATCGACACCGGCTACTGGCTGACCCGCGCCTTCGGCGACTGGTTCCGCCCCGAGGCGGCGAAGCTCGGCCCGCCGCGCATCCTGTGCGTCGAGGACAGCGACTTCTTCCGCGCCCTGCTGGTGCCGGCGCTGGCCGCGGCCGGGTTCGAGGTGACCGCCGCCGCCTCGGCCGCCGAGGCGCTGGCGCTGCGCGAGGCCGGCGCCGGCTTTTCCGCCATCATCTCCGATATCGAGATGCCGGACATGAACGGCTTCGAACTCGCCCGCGCGCTGCGCGCCGGCGGCGCCTGGTCGGCGCTGCCGCTGGTGGCGCTGTCGGGCCGTTCCACCGAGGCCGACCGCGCCCGCGCCCTGGAGGCCGGCTTCAACGAGCATGTGGCGAAGTTCGACCGCGATGCGCTGCTGGACGCGCTGCGGCGGGTGCTCTCGGGGCCCGGCGGCGCCGATGCGGCGCGGGAGCTGGTGGCATGAGCACGCAAGAACCCATGACCGATACCGAACAGCAATACGTGACCCTGACCGTGGCCGGCCAGCTCTGCGGCATCCCGGTGCTGGGGGTGCGCGACGTGCTCGCCGACCAGACCATCGCGCGCATCCCCCTCGCCCCGGGGGAGGTCGCGGGCAGCCTGAACCTGCGCGGGCGCATCGTGACCGCGATCGATCTCCGCCGCCGGCTCGACCTGCCGCCGGCGGAACCGGGGACGCGGCGGATGTCGGTGGTCACCGAACTCGCCGGGGAGCTCTACGCGCTGCTGGTGGACCAGGTGGCCGAGGTCATGAGCCTGCCTGCCTCGGCCTTCGAACCCTGCCCGCCCACGCTGCCCGCGGTCTGGGCCGAGCACAGCCGCGGCGTGTTCCGCCTGGAGGGGCGGCTGCTGGTGGTGCTGGACGTGGCCCGGCTCTTGGATCTCGCGGTGGCGGCCTGATCCGATGCCCCACACCTGCCTGGTCGTCGATGACAGCCGCACTGTCCGCAAACTGGCACGGCGTATCCTGGAAGCCGCCGACTACCAGGTGAGCGAGGCCGAGGACGGCGCCAAGGCCCTGGACTCCTGCCGCGCCGCGATGCCCGACGGGGTGCTGCTGGACTGGAACATGCCGGTGATGAACGGGACCGAGTTCCTGCGCGCGCTGCGCGCCGAATTCGGCCCGGATCGCCCGGTGGTGCTGTTCTGCACCACCGAAACCGAAATGAGCTTCATCACCGAGGCGCTGGAAGCCGGCGCCCAGGAGTACATCATGAAGCCGTTCGACGCCGACATCCTGCTGGGCAAGTTCGCCGAGGCCGGGCTGGCGTGAGCGCCGCCCCCACGGCGCCCCCCCTCCCCGCCGCCGCGCCACCCGCGGCACGGGTGATGATCTGCGACGATTCGGCGGTGATCCGCAGCGCCATCGCCCGCATCCTGGACGCCGACCCGGCGATCACGGTGGTCGCCCGCGCCGGCAACGGGCGCGAAGGGGTGGAGACCCTGAGCCGCATCCCCGCCGACGTGGTGGTGCTGGATATCGAGATGCCGGAGATGGACGGGATCGCCGCCCTGCCCGAGTTGCTGAAGGTCGATCCGCGGGTGCGGATCGTGATGGCCTCCACCCTGACCACCCGCGGCGCCGACATCGCGCTGCGGGCGCTGCGGCTGGGGGCGGCCGATTACATCCCGAAGCCCTCCGCCGTCACCGGGCTGAACGACGACGGCTTCCGCCAGGAATTGCTCGCCAAGGTGAAGGGGCTGGCGCGGCTCCGGCGCGGGATGCCGCCGCGCGCGGCCAGCCGCCCGGCACCGGTCATGACCCGCGCCGCCGGGGCGCGCGCGCCGGCGCTGCTGGCGATCGGCAGCTCCACCGGCGGGCCGCAGGCGCTGCTGCGGCTGATCGCCGATCTCGGCGCCGATATCGCCGTGCCCGTCATCATCACCCAGCACATGCCGCCCGCCTTCACCGCCATGCTGGCCACGCATATCACCGCTCTCGGCGCCCTGCCCTGCACCGAGGCAAGGGACCGGGAGCGCCTGCTGCCGGGCCGCGCCTACCTGGCGCCCGGCAACCGGCATCTGCTGATCGAGACCACCGCCGGGGGCATGCAGGCGCGCCTCTCCGACGCGCCGCCGGTCAACTACTGCCGCCCGGCGGTGGACCCGATGCTGCGCTCGGCCGCCGCCGCCGCCGAGGGGCGGGTACTGGTGGCGATGCTGACCGGCATGGGCCATGACGGGCTCGAGGGCACCCGCGCGGTGGTGGCCGCCGGCGGCACCGCCATCGCCCAGGACGAGGCGAGCTCGGTGGTCTGGGGGATGCCGGGTGCGATCGCCCAGGCCGGGCTCTGCCATGCCGTGCTGCCGCTCGGCGAACTCGCGGGCCGGCTGCGCGCCCTGCTCCGGGGCGGCCGGCCATGAGCCTGCCCGCCGCCGCCTTCCACAGCCTCGCCGCGCTGCTGCGCGCCCGCTCCGGCCTGACCATCGGCCCCGACAAGACCTATCTGCTGGAAACCCGCCTCGGCCCGATCGCCAAGCGGGAGAACCTGCCCGATCTCGCGGCACTGGCGGCGCGGCTGCGCGCCCCCGGCGCCGAAGGCCTGACCCGCGAGGTGGTCGAGGCGATGACCACCAACGAGAGCCTGTTCTTCCGCGACTCGAAGCCGTTCGCCCATGTGCGCCCCGTTGCCCTGCCGCGCCTGCACGCGGCCCGCCCGCCCGGGGTGAAGCTGCGGATCTGGTCGGCCGCCGCCTCCACCGGCCAGGAAGCCTATTCGCTGGCCATGATCGCCGCCGAGCTGCGCCCGGTCATGCCGGCCCGGCAGATCGAGATTCTCGGCACCGACCTCGCCCGCGAACCGCTCGCCCGCGCCCGCGAGGGGCTCTACAGCCAGTTCGAGGTCCAGCGCGGCCTGCCGGTGCAGATGCTGGTCAAGCATTTCCGCAAGGAGGAAGCGAACTGGCGCATCGCCGAACCGCTGCGCGCCGCGGTCAGCTTCCGCGAGTGGAACCTGCTCGACAACCCGGCTCCGCTCGGTCGGTTCGACGTGGTATTCTGCCGCAACGTGCTGATCTATTTCGATCCGCCGACCAAGGCGAAGGTGTTGGAGGGCATCGCCCGCCAGCTCGCCCCGGACGGGCTGCTGTATCTGGGCGGGGCGGAAACCGTGCTCGGCATCACCGACCGCCTGGTCGCGGTGCCAGACGCGCCGGGCGCCTACACGCCGGCATCACCCCGCGCGGGCGGCCTCGCCGAGGCGCAAGCGCCCTGGCCGGCCCCGAACGATGGCGCCCCCGGCGCGCGCGACGGCATCGCCCCGGAGGCCATGGCGGCGCTGATCTGATCGCGTGGGGGTGACGCAACTTCAACAAATTGGTAACCCCCTCAGGCCGGCTCCCCACCTATATGCGTGTCATCATGGTGGGCCGGTGCCTGCCACCCTTCGCCCGACGGGTCATCGCCCATGCTGGACCTGTCGGTCCGAAGCCTCATTGCTTTCGCGACCCACCACCCCGCGCTACAGGCGGGCACCATCGTGCTTGCGACCTTCATCCTGGAGGACGCCGCCACGGTGCTTGCGGCGATGGCCGCGCAGTCGGGCCAGGTCTCGGTCCCGTTGGCGCTGGCCTCGCTCTATGTCGGCATCGTCGTCGGCGATCTCGGCCTCTACGGGCTCGGCGCGCTCTCCGCCCGTGTCGCGCTGATCCGCCGCCTGCTGCCGCCGCCCAGGGTCGCACCGGCCCAGGCCTGGCTCGCCGGCCGCGTCTTCCGCGTCGTCCTGATCAGCCGCTTCCTGCCCGGGGTGCGCCTGCCCACCTACACCGCCTGCGGCTTCCTCGGCGCCGATCTGCGCCGCTTCGCCGCCGCGACCGCGCTTGCCACCTCGGTCTGGACCTCGGCCCTGTTCGCCGTATCGCTCAATCTCGGCGCGGTGCTGATGGCCCATTACGGTGCTTGGCGTTGGGCCGGCGCCGCCGGGTTGGTGCTGTTCCTGGCGCTGGCCGGGCGATTGGTCCGGCAATTCGCCCGCCCCCCCGAACTGGCGGCGACCCGGCGATGACGCGGCCTGACCCCACCCTGTCGCTGCCGTGGCCCACGCCCGCCCCGCGCGACCCGCCGCTGATCTCCTGGTTCGAGTTCTGGCCCCCCGCCCTGTTCTATGCGCCGATCGTGGCCCAGGCGGTGGTGCTGGCCCTGCGCCATCGCTCGGCCACGCTGCTGACGGCGGCCAATCCGACCATTCCCGCGGGCGGATTGTGCGGAGAATCCAAAACCGAGATCCTCGATCAGGTCCAAGGGCCCGAGCGGGAGCGGATCGCCGCCTGGACCCGGCTGCCGCCCGGTGCCTCTCCGTCCGCGGCGCTGGCGGCGATGGCATCGGCCGGGCTGCGCTTTCCGCTGGTGGTGAAGCCGGACATCGGCTGCAACGGGGCCGGGGTGCGCCGGGTCGCCGATGCCGCGGCGCTGGCGCGCACCCTCGCCGCCTTCCCGCCCGACGCCGCCCTGATGCTGCAGGAACTGATCGTCGCCCCGCACGAGGCCGGTATCTTCTACATTCGCGAGCCCGGCGCCGTCCAAGGGCGGATCACCTCGATCACCCTGAAATCTCCGCCGGTGGTGATCGGTGACGGCCGCAGCACCCTGCGCGCCCTTGTGGCGGCCGATCCGCGCGCGGGACGGCTGGCCCACCTCTACCTGCCTCGGCTCGGCGACCGCGCCGATCAGGTGCCGCCGCAAGGCGCGCGGGTGCCGCTGGTGTTCGTCGGCAACCACTGCCGCGGCTCGCTGTTCCGCGACGGCACCGATCACGCCACGCCGGCGCTGACCGCCGCCATCGAGCGCCTGGCCCGCGCGCTGCCCGGGTTCCATTTCGGGCGCTTCGACGTCCGCTTCGACCAGCTCGCCGCCCTGACCCGCGGCGAAGGGTTTCGGGTGATCGAGATCAACGGCGTCGGCGCCGAGGCCACCCATATCTGGGACCCGCGCACCCGCTTGCGGGATGCCTGGCGGGCTCAGTTCGCTCATTACGCGGCGGCGTGGCGGATCGGCGCGGCCAACCGCGCCGCCGGGGCCCGGCCCACCGGCGTTCGCGCGCTATGGCGGCTATGGCGGGAGCAGACCCGGCTGATGGCCGCCTATCCGGAGAGCGATTGATCCCGGCCGGTCGAACGGCCTGCTCTTATTGCGTTTCATACCAACCGGCCTTATGGTCGACTCTTCCGGCCATAAGGCCGGTTGGTATGCGCGCCGGGTTGGCGGGCGGCTGGTATCAGTGGGTCGCCGGCAGCGTGTCCACCGGCAGCAGGGTCGCCGTCACCCGCACGCCGCTCGCCTGGGCGGCGCGGATCGCCGCCGATAGCCCCAGCAGATAGTTCCCGGCGGTCGCCTGGATATTCGCCGGCGTGCGCAGCAGCTGCAACGGTTGGGAGGAGGCGATGGCGACGATCATGTCGGTTCCGTAGGGCGGCCCGACCTCCCACAACGGCTGGCCCGGCCCGCCGTCCCCCAGGCGCAGCACACTGCCGGCGGCCAGCAGCCGCGCCGGCACCGCCTTGAAATGCTGCACCGGGTCGGCGGCGGTGGGGTAGAGATGCACCACCGAGCCGTCATGGCCCAGGTAGTCCACCCGCAGATATCCGGCGAAGCGCGGCATGGTCACGCGCGGGCGAATGCGCGCCCCGTCATGCAGCCGGTCATCGCCACCGGCCAGCTGCAATCGCAAACCCAGATCCGGTGCCCCGGCCAGCGGCGTGATCGGGCGGATCACCGCGATCGCATCGCAGAATACGTCACCCAACGGGTGAAGCGCGTCGGCCAGGGCGGCCTCGTGCAACGGGGCCAGCCGGCCGCGCAGATCCGCCAGCGCGCCCTTGCCGATATAGCCGGCCAAAGCGGGAGGTGTGCCGGGCTGGACGGTGGCCAGCACGCAGGCGGTATCGGCGATCGCCGTGCGCAGCCGCGCCGTCAGGCTCGGCGCCGGCGGCTTCGCCGGCACCGGCTTGGGCACGGCCGGAGCCGGCTTGGGCACGGCCGGAACCGGAGCGGGCACCAGCTTCTGCGCCGGCACCACCAGCTTCGGCGGCAGCTTCGGCGGCGAGCGGGTGAGCCACCACGCCGCCCCGCCGCCCGCCAGCACCAGCACCGCCACCCCGCCCAGGATCGCCCCGATGGGCGCGCCTCGCTTGCGCCCATCGGGGGCAACGGCGGGGGCAACGGTGGAGGTGGCGGAAGCAGCGCTCGGCGACGTCGCCCGCGCCGGCGCGGCCGCGGCGCGCGAGGGCGTCACCTGCGTCGCATCCCCCGCATCCGTCACCCGCGCGTCCGGTGTGTCGATCGCGTTGCCCAGCGCGCCGGCGAAGGCCGAGGCGGAGGGAAACCGGTCCTCCGGCCGCTTCGCCATCGCCCGCAGCACCACCGCGTCCAGCGCCGGCGGCACCACCACCGAGAGCTGCGAGGGCGCCGGCGGTTCGACGTTCAGCACCTTGTGCATGATCGAGGTGACCGAGCCCTCGAATGGCCGTTCCCCGGTCAGCAACTGATAGAGCAGCACGCCGGAGGAGTAGATATCGGTGCGCGCGTCCACCGGCTCGCCGCGGAACTGCTCGGGCGACATATAGGCCGGCGTGCCCAGCACCGTCCCGGCCTGGGTCATGTTGCTGCTCTCGATCCGAGCGATGCCGAAATCGGCGATCTTGCCGCGCCGTTCGGAGTTCAGCATCACGTTCGCCGGCTTGATGTCGCGATGGACCACGCCGCGGTCGTGGCTGAACTGAAGCCCCGCCAGCAGATCCTCCATGATCCGGCGGATGTCGGGCAGGGCGAAGCGTTCGTTCTTGTCGAGCACCGATTTCAGGGTCGGCCCATCGACGTATTCCATCACGATATACGCGATGTCCTTGGTCTCGCCGTAGTCATAGACCGCGACGATGTTGGGATGGGTCAGCCGCCCGGCGGCCTGCGCCTCCCGGCGGAAGCGGGCGATCTCCTCGGCGGTGTCGGGATCGGGGTTTTCCGGCAGGTTGACCGTCTTGATCGCCACCCGCCGCGCGATGACCGGGTCCCAGCCCTCGTACACGGTGCCCATCGCCCCGCGCCCGAGGGTGCCGCGCAGCTCATACTTCCCCAGCGCCTGCGGCGTATCCATTGCTGCCCCAACCTTGGCCTTGTCTCGTCAGCATAAGGACGCCGGCCGATCAGGCAAGCGTCAGCGTCAAGCGGGTCGTGTCTCGTGCCGGGCACTCTTGCTGGCGACCGATGAAGAACCGGTCAACGGTGGCCGGCCCGGCGGTCGAACCGAACTCTACCGTTCCGCGACTTTCGCCGCCCCGCCCGGGATCGCGCCGCCGTCGCCGATGACGGCGAACGGTGCCCAGAAGAACGGATGCGCCACCTGCGCCGGCAGGCTGTGCCCGGCGGCGGCCAGCATGGCAAGCTGGGCATCGCGCAAGGCGCCCGCCACGCCCAGATGCGGATGCGCCCGCATTCGTTGCAGGGTGGTGGCGATCAGATAGGCGGTCACCTGGTCGTTCACCGACCAATGGGTGACCATCAGCGCCCGCGCCCCGGCGAAGAAGAAGGCGCGCGCCAAGCCGGACAGGCTTTCACCCCCGGTCCGGTCGCCCGCGCCGCCCGAGTTGCAGGCCGAGAGGATCACCAGATCCGCGTCGAGATGCAGCCCCATCACGTCGGATGCGGTGAGCAGGGCGTTCTTGACCGATTTCGCCCCGGGCGGATCCGAGGTGACGATCGCCGGCTGGCTCTGGCAGCGCAGTTCCGAGGGGAGCAGGGCGTGGGTGGCGAAATGCAGGATGCGGTAATTCGAGAGCTTCAACCGCATCACCGCCGGCACTGTGAAGGCCGCCCCCAGCAACTCGTCGGATTTGCTCGCCCCCAGCAATTCGCGAGCGGCGGTGAGTTCCTTGCCGGCATACGGAAGCGCCGGTAGGCCGGCCAGCAACTCGGCGGTATCGCCGCACGCCTTGCCGGGGAAGGAGGCCTGCGCCTGCGCCAGCGTGAACGGCACAAAATCGCCGAACCCAAACCAAGGCTGCTTCGCTCGCGAGGTGCCGGCGATCTTACGCAGGGAGACGAAATTGGCCGGCGAGGGCACATGCGCGATCGGGTAACGCCTGACCAGCCACGGGGCGTTGGCAAGGTCATCGGCCTGTGCCGGACCGGTGAGCAACACCTCGAACGGCAGCGACAGCAGCGGGCCGGAGGGGGCGACCACCAGCGCGGTCACCCCTTTCATCGCCCCGGCCACGCCCCCCAGCGTATCCTTGTAGAGGGTCCGATCGGCGCGGATATGAAAGACCGGCAGCTGGGTGGTGGTGAGCTCGATCCCCGAGCGGACCCGCTTGACCAGCGCGGTCATGCCCGCGACCCCGGTCGGCACTTCGGAGACCGTGATCCGCCCGCCGCGGAACAGCAGCACCCAGCCATGCTTGCCGCCGAGGGTGATCTCGGCGAACGCCTCGTGCTTGTGCAGGGCGGCGAACACGTCCTTGGCGGTGACCACCTGCTGGACCAGCTGGCCGTAATTGGGCGCGGCGGCCTGCAACGCCGTCTCCGCCGCCACCTGATGGATGCGCGCGGCGGTGATCCGCTTGTCCAACGCCGCGAGTGCCGGGTCGTTCGCCTCGGTCGCCTTCGGATTGGCCGCCAGCAGCGCATCGCGTTGGCGGCGCAGCCGGCGCAGGTGCTCGCTGGCGTCCTGGCGGGCGCGGATGGCGGCGGCGACTTTGGGGTCGCGCTTGTTCTCGCGCAGCCGCGCGGTGGCCTCGGCGATCTGCTGGGTGGTGATGCTGCCCTGGGTCAGCTGCGCGGCGGTGAACATCTCGGCATACAGCGTCTGCGCGTCGGCCGGGGTGGCCTTGGCGGCGGCGGCGTAAGCGTCGAGACACGGCCCCATCAGCGCCGGGCGGGTGCCGACGTGCAGCGCGGTCAGCGTATGGACCGCCGCCCGGCAGGGCGTCAGGGCGGCAGCCATCTCGCCGCGGCGCACCAGCAGATCGGCCCGCAGCAGATTGGTATCCGCGAACGGCTTGGAACCCGGCAAGGCGACGCCGAAGGCCGCGGCGGAGGCCGCCAGGTCGGCGAGTTCAGCCTCCGACTGGCCGGCCGCGCCGGCATCCACCGCCGAAGTGCGCAACAGTCGCGCATCCACGATCGGGCGGGCGACCCCGTTCGCGCGCGCCAGCCGCGTGGCACTGGCCAGCATGGCCCGGCTCTCCTTCAGGCTGCCCAGCCGGTGCAACACCAGCGCCTCGTTGCGCCGCACCTCCACCAACCCCAGCAGCGCCCCCTGCGCCGAGGGGTCGGTCAGCAGGTCCTGGTTGGGCAGGATCGCTCCGAGCCCGGCGGCACCGGTCACGCCGAAGCTGCGCAGCCCCGCGAAGCCGGCGTTCTGGGCATGCAGCACCTTGGCCGGGACCAGCGCCTCATAGGCGGTGGCCGAGCGTTGCAGCAAATGCAGCGCGTCGCTGTAGCGGCCCTGGTTCATCGCCGCCAGGCCGCGATAGTCCAACAGCTTGGCCCCGGCGGTCGGGTCGGCCGCGCGTGGCGCCAGCGCCTCCGCCTGCTTGAACAGCCGGCCCGCTTCCACATCCTGGCCCTCGTCGGAGAGCTGCATCGCCAACGTCATCAGCGGCACGACGGTATTGGGGTTGTTCCGTCCCAGCGCCTTGCGTTGCAGCGCCAGCGCGGCACGGAACGCCGCCTCGGCGGCACCCGGATCGTCTGCCAGGTTGGCCAAGGTGCCGGCCGCCATCAATCGGTTGAAATCGCCGACATCACCCGAGGAGAACGCGCGGGCCGCCAGGCGCTGCGCGAGCAGCGCGTCGGCGGCCGAGCTCGGCGGCGCCGCCCCGGCGGTCAGCACCCCGGCGCGCACGCCGATCGCCCGCTGCATCACCCCAGCAGCCGGCAGCACCCCGTCGGCATACCACACCCGCCCCCGCACCCGCGCCACCAGCGCCACATGCGGCCAGCCGCCCAGGCGCTGGG
>DAHWNE010000031.1 GCA_027340195.1 Acetobacteraceae bacterium
CTGCGCCCGCTCGCCGGCAGCGCCGCCCTGCTGGCTGGCTTTCCCGCCGCCAGCCAGGCCGTGGTCTCCAACAAGACCGGCCGCTTCCTGCGCGCCGAGGCGGCCCATCTCGGCTGGACCGGGCATTTCGCGACCCTCATCGGCGCCGGCGACGCCGCTGCCGATAAGCCCGACCCGGCGCCGATCCATCTCGCGCTGGCCCGCCTCGGCGCCGCTCCCGGGCCGGATGTCTGGTACGTGGGCGATACCGCGCTCGACATGCAGGCCGCCCGCGCCGCCGGCGTCACCGCCGTGCTGCTCGGCGATGCCGCGCATGACGGAGGGGTTGACCACGCCGCCCCGGACCGCCACTTTCCCGATGCCGCGTTCCTGCTGCGGGTTCTGACGGGCGCCCCTGGTTGCGCTTGCCCCGGCGGGACAGGCTGATAGACTCTCGCCGGGTCCGCGCGAAACGCCACGCGCACGGGCTCTTCCGCTTCAACCAACAAGAAGGAACCTCCCCGTGGCCAACGAGAAATCCCAGAACGTGCAGGACGTGTTCCTGAACCACGTCCGCAAAAGCAAGACCCCGGTGACCGTGTTCCTGGTCAACGGCGTGAAGCTGCAGGGTATCATCACCTGGTTTGACAATTTCTCGGTGCTGCTGCGCCGGGACGGGCACACCCAGCTGGTGTACAAGCACGCCATCAGCACCGTCATGCCGGGCGCGCCCATCCAGCTGTTCGACGCCACCAAGGCGGCCGAGACCAGCGGCAACACCCTCACCATGCCGCAGCGCGAGCTCGCTCCCGCCAGCGGCGACTGAGCGGATGGCCGACCCGACCCGCGCCGCCGTCATCCTGCCCTGGGAGAAATCCCGCGACGGCGCGGAATCGCGCGCCGCCGAGGCGCGGCTGGCGGAGGCGGTTGGGCTGGCCGCCTCGATCGGCCTGGTGGTGGTCCACCAGGCCATCCTTCCGCTGCGCGCGCATCGCCCGGCTACCCTGCTCGGGGAAGGCCAGATCGCCGCCCAGGGGGAGGCGCTCGCCACCCACGAGGTCACGGTGGCGATCATCGACGCCGCGCTGTCGCCGGTGCAGCAGCGCAATCTCGAACGCGCCTGGGGCTGCAAGGTGATCGACCGCACCGGGTTGATCCTCGACATCTTCGGCGAACGTGCCCGCACCGCCGAAGGCACCTTGCAGGTCGAACTGGCGCATCTGGAATACCAGCGCTCTCGGCTGGTGCGCTCCTGGACCCATCTCGAACGCCAGCGCGGCGGCTTCGGCTTTCTCGGCGGGCCGGGCGAAACCCAGATCGAGGCCGACCGCCGCCTGATCGGCGAGCGCATCGTCAAGCTGAAGCGCGAGCTCGAACAGGTCCGCCGCACCCGCGGCCTGCACCGGGCGGCGCGCCGGCGGGTGCCGTTCCCGATGATCGCGCTGGTGGGCTACACCAACGCCGGCAAATCGACCCTGTTCAACGCCCTGACCGGGGCCGAGGTCACCGCGCGCGACCAGCTTTTCGCCACCCTCGATCCGACCATGCGCGGGCTGCGGCTGCCCTCCGGCCGGCGCGCGATCCTGTCCGACACCGTGGGCTTCATCTCCGAACTGCCGACCGAGCTGGTGGCGGCGTTCCGCGCCACGTTGGAAGAAGTGGCCGAGGCCGACGTGATCCTGCACGTCCGCGACGCCGCGCATCCGGACAGCGCAGCGCAGCGGGCCGACGTGATCGCGGTGCTGGAAGGCATGGCCGCCGACGGCACCCTGGATGAAGCCTGGCCGGGCCGCACCATCGAGGTGCTGAACAAGGCGGATCTGCTGGGCGGGGTGGCCGATGTGCCGGCCCGGGACGGCGCGGTGGCGGTTTCCGCCATCACCGGCGAAGGCCTGGAAGCGCTGGCGGCGGCGATCGACGCCCGCATCGCGAGCGGGATGGAACGCGCCAGCTACGATCTGCCGCCGGCCGATGGCGCGCGCATTGCCTGGCTGCACGAGCATGGCGAAGTGCTGGCCCGGCACGACGGGCCGGAAGCGGTGCATATGGAAGTCCGCCTGCTGCCCGCCGACCGCGCGCGGTTCGAGCGGATGGCCTGATGTTCTCCGCCGCGGATGCCTCGGCGCTGGCCGCGTTGCTGCGCGCGGCGGCGCGGGCCGAGGTGATGCCGCGCTTCCGGCGCCTGGCACCGGAGCAGATCCGCGCCAAATCCGGTCCGTTGGACGTGGTGACCGAAGCCGACACCGCATCGGAACGGATGATCGCGGCCGGCCTCGCCGCCCGCTTTCCCGGCGCACTGGTGGTGGGCGAGGAAGCGGCAAGCGCCGATCCGGCCTTGCTCGCGCAGTTGGCCGGGGCGCCGCTCGCGTTCGTGGTGGACCCGGTGGACGGCACCTTCAACTTCGCCGCCGGGGTGCCGCTGTTCGCGGTGATGGCGGCGGCGATCGTGGCCGGGCGGGTGGCGATGGCGGCGATCCACGACCCGCTGGGCGACGACACCGCGCTGGCCCTGGCCGGCGGCGGCGCTTGGATCGAAACTCCGGACGGGGCGCGGCGACCGATCATGGTGGCGGCACCAACGCCGGTGGCGGCGATGACCGGGGTGGTCTCGTGGCAATTCGTGGCCGAGCCGCTGCGCGGGCGGATGATGGCCGGAGTCTCCGGGCTGGCCGCCACCTGGAATTATCGCTGCGCCGGGCACGAATACCGCCTGGCGGCGACCGGCGGGTGCCATCTGCTGGCATATAACCGGCTGCTGCCCTGGGATCATGCGCCGGGATGGCTGCTGCACCGCGAGGCGGGCGGGTATGCGGCGCGGTTCGACGGGTCGGACTACAGCCCGGCCGAGACCGGGGGCGGCCTAATTTGCGCGCCGGACCGAGCGGGATGGGTCGCGGCGCGAGAGCAGTTAGGGCTGGCCGCGGCGGCGTGAAAGGGGGATTCGAGGCATCGGCGCCGGACCAAGCCGGCCACGACCGACGAGGATG
>DAHWNE010000064.1 GCA_027340195.1 Acetobacteraceae bacterium
CGAGGAGGCCACCAAGCTGAAGATCCCGGTGGTGGCGGTGCTGGACAGCAACTCCGACCCGGCCGGCGTCACCTACCCGATCCCGGGCAACGACGACGCGATCCGCGCCATCGGCCTCTATTGCGAGCTGGTCTCGGGCGCGGTGCTGGACGGCATCAGCGCCGAGCTGGCCGCCTCGGGCGCCGATATCGGCGCCGCCGAGGAGTTGCCGCCCGAACCGCTGCCCGAGCCGCCCGCTGAAACGATGGCCGAACCGCCGGCCGCCGCGGCGCCCGCCGGCGCCTGACCCCGCAGCAGGAGAGCGAACATGGCCCAGATCACGGCCGCGATGGTGAAGGACCTGCGCGAGAAGACCGGCGCGGGAATGATGGATTGCAAGCGCGCGCTGGCGGAGACCGACGGCGAGATGGAAGCCGCGGTCGATTGGCTGCGCAAGAAGGGGCTGGCCGCGGCGGCCAAGAAGTCCGGCCGCGTCGCCGCCGAGGGGCTGGTGGGCGTCGCCACCGCGCCGCGCGCCGCCGCGGTGGTGGAAGTCAACGCCGAGACCGATTTCGTCGCCCGCAACGAGGCGTTCCAGGGCTTCGTCGAGACGGTGGCCCGGATCGCGCTGGAGGTGGGCGAGGATCTCGCCGCCATCAATGCCGCGCCGTACCCCGGCACCGGGCGCAGCGTGGCGGAGGAACTCACCCATCTGATCGCCACCATCGGCGAGAACATGACACTGCGCCGGGCCCGGGTGCTGCGTATCGCCCACGGCGCGGTGGCGACCTACATCCATCAGCCGCTCAAGCCCGGCCTCGGGCGCATCGGCGTCGTGGTGGCGGTGGGCGCGCCTTCGGAGCTGGAGGGGCTGGAACTGCTCGGCCGTCAGCTCGGGATGCACATCGCCGCCACCCGGCCCGACGCGATCGACACCGACTCGGTCGATCCGGCGGCGCTGGCGCGGGAGAAGGCGATCCTGGCTGACCAGGCCCGCGCCTCCGGCAAGCCCGAGGCGATTATCGAGAAGATGGTCGAGGGACGGGTCCGCAAATACTACGAGGAAGTGGTGCTTCTGGAGCAAGTCTGGGTCCATGACGGCGAGAGCCGGGTGAAGGCGGTGCTGAAGAAGGCCGGCGCCACGGTGGCCGATTTCGCCCGCTTCGCCCTTGGCGAGGGGATCGAGAAGCAGGCCAGCGATTTCGCCGCCGAAGTGGCCGCCACCGCCGGCGTCTGACCGAGGAGTTCCACGATGTCCGAGTTCGTGCTGCCGCCGCCGCCCGTGGTGGCGATCCCCACCACCGAGGGCGGACGGTTCCCGGTCCGCCGGGTGTTCTGTGTCGGGCGCAACTACGCCGCCCACGCCCGCGAGATGGGATCGGACCCCGATCGCGAGCCGCCGTTCTTCTTCCTCAAACCGGCCGACGCACTGCTCACCGGCGGGGCCGACATGCCCTACCCGCCCGCCAGCCAGGACCTGCACCACGAGATGGAGCTGGTGGTCGCCCTGGCCGAGGGCGGGGCCGACATCGCCGAGGCCGACGCGCTGGCCCATGTCTGGGGCTACGCGGCGGGGCTCGACATGACCCGGCGCGACCTGCAGGGCCAGGCCAAGAAGGAAGGCAAGCCCTGGGACATGGGCAAGGGCTTCGACCATTCCGCGCCGATCGGCGTGCTCGCCCCGGCCGAGCGCATCGGCCACCCGGCCACCGGGCGCATCGTGCTGCACGTCAACGGCGCGGTGCGGCAGCAATCGGACCTGACGCATCTGATCTGGTCGGTGCCGGAGACGATCGCCTATCTCTCGCGGCTGGTGCGGCTCGCCCCGGGCGATCTGATCTTCACCGGCACCCCCGAAGGGGTGGCCGCGGTGGTGCGGGGCGATCTGCTGGAAGGCGAGGTCGCGGGCGTCGGCACGGTGCGGACCCGTATCGTCTGATGGCGGGGCGGCTGCGCATCGCCAGTTGGAACATCAACTCGCTGCGACTGCGCCTGCCGCTGCTGCGGGTGCTGGCCGACACGCTGGACCCCGACGTGATCTGCCTGCAGGAGACCAAGGTCCAGGATTCCGAGTTCCCGGTGGCGGCTCCGGCAGAGCTCGGCTATCCACATGCGCTGTGGCGGGGGATGAAAGGCTACAACGGGGTCGCCATCTTCTCCCGCCGGCCGATCGCCGCCCACGACATCGGGCCCGATTGGTGCGGTCGAAGCGATTCCCGCCATCTCTGCGTGACCGTGGCGGCGGCGGGCGGGCCGATCGAGCTGCATGACTTCTATGTCCCGGCTGGCGGCGACGTTCCCGACCGCGCCGCCAATCCGAAATTCGCCCATAAGCTGGATTTCATCGCCGAGGCGCGGGGCTGGTTCGCCGCTCGCACCGGGCTCGCTCGCGCGGTGCTGGTGGGCGATCTCAACATCGCGCCGCTGGACTGCGACGTGTGGAACCATCGCCAGTTGCTGGACGTGGTGAGCCACACCCCGCCGGAGACCGAGGGGCTGCTCGCCTGGCAACACACCGGGTTCGTGGACGCGGTGCGGCATTTCGTGCCGGCGCCGGAGAAGCTGTTCACCTGGTGGTCGTATCGCAACCGCGACTGGCGCGCCTCGGACCGCGGGCGGCGGCTGGATCATGCCTGGGTGACGCCGGACCTGGTACCGGCGCTGCGCGGGTTTCAGGTTCTGAAGGACGCGCGGGACTGGGAGCGCGGATCGGACCATGTACCGGTGAGCATCGATCTTGCGGTGTAGGGCGGCGTCCGTCCAGCTTGAATTTTCCGCCCCGGCAGCCTAGCTTCCGGTTGCTTCCGATATCGAAAGACCTTGATGCGCCCCTCGCTTGCGCTCGAACCCCGGCGCCAGGCCGTCCGCGAGACCGTCGGACATTTCCCGCTGGCCAACCCGCGGGTGTTCGGCTCGACGATGAACGGCACCGACCGGGACGGCAGCGACCTTGACCTGCTGGTGGATGCGCTGCCCGGCGCGACGTTGTTCGACCTCGGCGGCCTGCGCGAGGAGCTCGAACGGCTGCTCGGTGTCGCGGTGGAGGTGCTGACGCCGGAGGACCTGCCGCCGGCCTTCCGTGCCCGCGTGGTCGCCGAAGCGCGACCGATATGAGGGACCACCGGCTGCAGGAGTGGTTGGGGCATATGCGGGAGGCGGCGAAGGATGCCTGCGGCTTCGTCGCCGGTCTCGACAAGGCCGACTTTTTTGCCGACCGGCGAACCCAGCAGGCGGTCATCATGAGCCTCGTCATCATTGGCGAAGCCGCAACCAAGATCATGGACCACGCGGCCGACTTCGCCGCCGCGCATCCCGCGATTCCTTGGCGCAACATACGCGGAATGCGCAATCGGATCACCCATGGCTACTTCGACATCAACCTCGATCTGGTGTGGGAAACGGTCCGCGTTGCGCTGCCCGGGTTGCTGGCAAATCTGCCGTCCGTCCATCGTGACGCCGCGACGGACCCTCATCCCTCATCCGAGGGCAGATCGTAGTCAGCCGGACCGGCTCTTCCGCCTCGTCCCTTCGCGAGTCCCCTCCACCGCAAGGCCCGCCATGCGCATCAACGGCTCCC
>DAHWNE010000081.1 GCA_027340195.1 Acetobacteraceae bacterium
CCCAGGCCAGCACCAGGATCGCCCAGACATGGGTGGCCGCCGCGAGCAGGGCGGCGATGCGATAGACCACCACCGCCAGCGCCACCATGCCGATCATGTAGAGGATATACGATTTCCGGTTGCGGCGGCCGGAGAAGGCGAAGATGTCCTCGAACGCGGGTTTCGACATGGAACGCTCCGGAGCCGGCGGGTTCGGGAGCGGCATGCGCCGCTCCCGTCGGCCATGACAATCCGGTAAGACGTTGCCAAGTACGATGGCCCAGGTCAAGCCGGGACCGGGAGGCCCGCGCTCAGGCGGCGTGCTCCAGGTCCGGCTTCTTCGCCGGCTCGCCCGCGGGGGCGGGGGTGTCCCGCGCCTCCAGGACCGGGGACGGCGGGGCGGCGGCGGTGGGGGCGGCCGGCGGCGCGGCAGCGGGCTTCGCCTTGCCGTCGTCCTCGGCCATCACCGCCTTGAAGGACTTGATGCCCTTCGCCAGGTCGCCCATCAGGCTGCTGACCTTGCCGCCGCCGAACAGCAGCATGACCACCAGCAGCACCACGAGCCAGTGCCAGATGCTGAATTCACCCATCGCGCCTCTCCTTTCGCGCTTAACCCTGGCGGGGCGCGCCGGTCGGCTGCTGCGCTCCGGATGCAGACTGATTGACCCCGGGGCCGGCGATATTGCCCGCCGGCCGGTCGGTGTTCGCCGCCATCGAGGCATCCTCGTCGTCGGCCATGTTCTTCTTGAACGCCTTGATGCCCTTGGCAAAATCGCCCATCAGGTTGCTGACCTTGCTGCCGCCGAACAGCAGCATCACGACCAGCAGCACGACCAGCCAGTGCCAGATGCTCAAGCCACCCATGATTCAGTCTCCATCCCGAGGGCGCCGTCGCCCGTCGCGGCCCCGTTCGGGGGTCCCCACATGACCCGATCCGCCGCGACTTGCAAGCGTCGCGCGAAAAGATGGAAGAACAATCATCCGCGCGGCGATGCCTGGTCCAGCACCGCGCGCAGCTGCGCCCGCAGCGCATAGACCTGATCCAGCAGCGACAGCACCAGCCCGATCGCCGGTTCCGGCACGTCGAGCTCGCGGCGCAGGTCGCGCACCAGCCGGGCGCGGGCCAGGTCGATGTCGAGAAACTCGAACCCCGCGGCACCCTCGTCGGCCCGCACCCAGCCGCGCGCGACCCAACCGGTCAGCTCCTCGGCCGCCACCCCGTCCAGCAGCGCCAGCATCTCCGACAACGTCATGCTTCCGCCTCCGCCAGCATCTCCGCCCGCGGGTCGAACGGATGTTCGGGCGTCCAGTCGCGCAGGAACGCGGCCAGCGCGGGTTCCGCGCCGGGAGGGATCACCACGTCCAGATCGACGAACTGGTGCCCGTGCCCGCCGACGCCGCGGCCGCGCAGCCGCAGCCGGGTCCCTCGCCCGGACCCCGGCGGGATGGAAAGCCGCACCGGCCCGCCGATGGTCGGCACTTCCACCGAGGCCCCGAGCACGGCCTCCTTCAGCGTCACCGGCAGGGTGATGACGATGTCGTCCCCCTCCCGGCGGAAGAACCGGTGCGGCGCCACCGCCACCTCGATCAGCGCGTCCCCGGCCGCGCCCTTGCCGATGCCGGGCGCCCCCTGGCCGCGCAAGCGCAGCACATGGCCATCCTCGGTCCCGGCGGGGATGCGCACGTCCAGGGTCCGCCCGTCGGGCAGGGTGATGCGCCGCGTCACCCCGTTGACGGCATCGAGGAACGAGATGGTCAGCGTGTACTGCATGTCCTCGCCCCGCCGGTCCCGCCCGCGGGCGCCGCGGCCGAACGCCTGGGCGAGGAAGGCTTCCAGCTCCTCGGCCGACATGCCCTCGGCCTGGTAGCGATGCGCACCTCGCGCGCCGGCCCCGGGGGCTTCGGCATAATCGCGGTAGAACGGGCGTTCCGGCCCGCGCGCGTTGCCCTCGGCGTCGATCTCGCCGCGGTCGAAGCGGGCCCGCTTGTCCTTGTCCGACAGCAGGTCCCAGGCGGCGTTGATGCGCTTGAACCGCTCCGCCGCCTCCGGCTTGCCGGGGTTGAGGTCGGGGTGGAACTGCTTGGCGAGCTTGCGATAGGCGGTGCGCAGCTCGGCCTCGGAGGCGGTGCGGGGGACACCCAGAATCTGGTACGGGTCGTCGGCCATGCGTCAGGTTCCGGTCCAGACCGGGGCGCGGCGATGCAGGAAGGCGTCGATCCCTTCCTCGGCGTCGCGGGCCAGCATGTTGCGGGTCATGGTCTCGGCGGCGAAGCGATAGGCCGCGTCCAGCCCCTGCTCCGCCTGGGCGTAGAACGCCGCCTTGCCGATCGCCAGCGTCAGCGGGGATTTGGCGGCGATGCGCGCGGCCAGCGCGGTGACGGCATCGTCCAGCGCGTCGTCGGCCACCACCTGGTTGACCAGCCCGATCTCGCGCGCCCGCGCCGCGTCGATCAGCTCGCCGGTCAGCAGCATCTCCATCGCCGCCTTGCGCCCGACCGCGCGGCTCAGCGCCACCATCGGCGTCGAGCAGAACAGGCCGATGTTCACCCCCGGCGTGGCGAATCGGGCCGAGGCGGCGGCGACCGCCAGATCGCAGGTGGCGACCAGCTGGCAGCCGGCGGCGGTGGCCACCCCATGCACCCGCGCGATCACCGGCTTGGGCAGGCGGGTGATCCGCAGCATCAGCCGCGAGCAGAGGTCGAACACCTCCTGATAGGCGGCGCGTTCGGGGCGGGCGCGCAACTCGCGCAGATCATGCCCGGCGCAGAAGGCGGGGCCGGCGCCGGCCAGCACCACCACCGCGACCGACGCATCCTCGGCGATGCGCGCGAGTTCGGCGTCCAGCGCCGCCATCAGGTTCAGCGAAAGCGCGTTGCGCGCCGCCGGGCGGTTGAGGGTGAGCCAGGCGATGCCGTCGCGGTCGGCACGCAGCAGGTCGGTTTCGGGTTCGGGCTGGGCGTTCATGGCGGGGCCTCCGATCAGTGTCTATGATTGGCCGGCGGCGGGCGATTTCCAAGCCCGCGCGAGCAGGGAAAGGACGGCGCATGGACGAGGCGGGCAGCCCGCGCGGGGAGCTGACGTTGCGGATGGTGGCGATGCCGGCGGACGCCAACCCGGCGGGGGACATCTTCGGCGGCTGGATCATGTCGCTGATGGATCTGGCCGCCGGCACCGCGGCGGCCGACGTGGCGCATGGGCGGGTGGCGACGGCGGCGGTCTCGCGGCTGGAGTTCCTGCGCCCGGTCAAGATCGGCGACGTGGTGTGCTGCTACACTTCAGTGGAACGGATCGGGCGGAGCTCGATCACGTTGAACGTGGAGGCCTGGGCGCTGCGGCGCGGGCGGGCGGAGCGGTTCCGGGTGACCGACGGCAGCTTCGTGCTGGTGGCGGTGGACGCGGCGGGCAAGCCGCGGCCGGTGACGGAGGGGGAGATGTAGCGGGCGTTCAGCGCCCCCCTTTCGGCACCAGACGAACGCCGCGCAGGCCGTCGAAATGCCGGTCGCAGGTGAGCAGGTCGGCGCCTTCGGCCAGGGCCGTCGCATCGACGATGGCGTCGGCGGTGGCGAGAGACAGCACGGCACAAGGCCCGCCGGCGGCGTCCGCTACTCCGCCGCCAGCGGTTCCGCGGTCTCCGCCGCCCGCAATGCCTGCGCCTTCGCCTCCACCAGTTCGACGATGTGCTCGATCATGTCGGCCGCCGCCACGGTGTGGTCGGTCTTGCCCGCCGCATAGACCATGTGCCGTCCCGCCCCGCCGCCGGTGACGCCGAGATCGGTCATCAGCGCCTCGCCCGGCCCGTTCACCACGCAGCCGATGATGGACAGGGTCAGCGGCGTCTCGATATGCGCCAGCCGGTCCTCCAGGGTCCGCACCGTCTCGATCACGTTGAAGCCCTGCCGCGCGCAGGACGGGCAGGAAATCACCTTCACCCCGCGGTGGCGGATGCCGAGCGATTTCAGCAGGTCCCAGCCGACCCGCACTTCCTCCTCCGGCTCGTCGGACAGCGAAACCCGCAGCGTGTCACCGATTCCGGCCCACAGCAGCGACCCCAGCCCGACCGCGGATTTCACCGTGCCCATGCGCCGCCCGCCGGCCTCGGTGATGCCGATATGCAGCGGATGGTCGCAGACTTCCGCCAGCTGCTGATAGGCCGCGACCGCCAGGAACACGTCGGAGGCCTTCACGCTGATCTTGAAGTCATGGAAATCGTGCTGCTGGAGGATGTCCGCGTGATACAGCGCGCTTTCCACCAGCGCCTCGGGGTTGGGCTCGCCGTATTTCTCGAGCAGGTGCTTCTCCAGGCTGCCGGCGTTGACGCCGATGCGCATCGAGCAGCCGTGATCGCGCGCCGCCTTGATGACTTCCCGCACCCGCTCGTCGGAGCCGATATTGCCCGGGTTGATGCGCAGGCAGGCGGCCCCGCTCTCGGCCGCCTCGATGGCGCGGCGGTAGTGGAAATGGATGTCGGCCACCACCGGCACATGCACCTGGCGGACGATGTCCTTCAGCGCCAGCGCGCTCTCCCGGTCGGGGCAGGAGACGCGGACGATGTCCACCCCGGCCGCCTCGGCGCGGTGGATCTGCGCCACCGTCCCGGCGACGTCGGTGGTGAGCGTATTGGTCATGGTCTGCACCGTGATCGGCGCGTCGCCGCCCACCGGGACATTGCCGACCATGATGCGGCGGGATTTGCGGCGGGTGATCTGCTGATAGGGGCGGTACGAGCTCATCTCGGTGCGATCTCCGACGGCGGGCGGTGACGGGGTCGTGTCTAAGTTTGAAGGCGGGTGCCGACTTGCTTTTCGAACTGACACACAACCGGTGACGGCGATATGGGGCGAGGCGGCGCTGCGCGCTATGGCGTGCCGGCGGGTGCCGGAGTGGGGGCGGAGGGCGGTGCCGATGCGGGGGACGCGGGCGGCGGCGACAGCGGCACGTTGCGCAGCACCGCGCCGGACGGGCCGAGCGGCGGCGAGGCGACGCCGTTGGTGACCAGCTCTGTGCCGCCGGCATTGCCGGTGGTCATCACCAGCGCCGGGCCGGGCGGCACCGTCCAGCTGTCGCCGGCATGGAGCAGATGGCTGAACAGCACGTTGCCCTTGGCGTCGCGCACCTCGATCCAGGCGTCGGCGGTGGCGTGCACCGCCAGGGCGGGGGCGGCGGCCAGGGCGGCGTCCTCGGCGGCGGTGGGCATTGCGGCGGCCGCCGACCCGGGTGGCACGGAAGCGGACGCCGGCGGCGCCCCGGCGGCGGAGATCGGGGGCGCCGACGGGGTTGCCGCGGCGAGCCGCGGCCCAGCGGCGGATGGCGCGGCGGATGGCGTGGCGGATGGCGAGGCAGGTGGCGTGGCAGATGAGGTGGAGGCGGCGACGGATGCGACCGCCACCGGTGCGGCACCGGGCGTCGCCGGCGCAAGCGCCGCGCCGCCGCCGGATGCGGGCTTCGGCTTCGGTTTCGCCGCCGGCGCGGGCGGCTTAGGCGCCACCAGCCGCGCCAGCCGGGCCGGCACCGGCTGCACCGCCTCGGCCGGCAGGCGCCCTTCGCCGGACAGATGATACCACCCGGCATAGGCCAGCACCGCCAGCCCCAGCCCCAGCATCATCAGCGCGCCGAGTGGCCGGCCCCGCTGCGGCAGCGGGGCGGGGAAGGAGAGATCGGCGGGCCGGTCCAGCTCCGCCGCCTCGGCCTTGAAGCGGCGCACCGCGGCATCGGCATCCAACCCCAGCGCCAGCGCATAGCTGCGCAGGAACGCCACCGGATAGGCGCCGCCCGGCAGATCCCCCACCCGGCCGTCTTCCAGCGCTTGCAGATAGGCGCGGCGGATGCGCAGCGTCGCGGCGAATTCGTCCAGCGATCGGCCGGCCCGTTCCCGCGCCACCGCCAGCTCGGCACCGATGATCGGCGCCTGGACGGAATCCGCAGCAGCGCGGGTCATCCGCTCAGAAGCGCCTGCCGCCAGTGACGATCTGCGATGTTGCAGCACGAAAGCCCGACCCTGGTCCATTTCCGCTGGTGGCAATCCGCCCCCGCCGGCAGGCACGGCTTAGCACCGCCCGCGCGGCTCCGCCAGGGACAGACCCACTTTGCGACCAATCCCGCGCGCCGTCGAGGCCACTCGTTCCCCCGTTCCATAACTGTCACGGAACCGTGACCCGATCGCCACAGGCGGCGCATTCCGCGGTATGCTGCGCGCCCGGCCCAAACGCGGAGTCGCCCCCCATGCTGCACCTGGTGAAACTCGCCGTCGGCGTGCGCGACCTCGAACATCTGCGCGCGATCCAGGCGGAACGCGCCGTCACCCACCCGCCGCTCCGCCACCGCACCCGCCAGTTCCCCCGCCGGGTCGAGGAATTGCGGAACGGCGGCTCCATCTTCTGGGTGATCGGCGGGATGCTGACGGCGCGGCAACGCCTGATCGACATCATCGAGGATCACCGGGAGGACGGCTCGGCCTGCGCCGCCCTGCTGCTGGACCCGACGCTGGTCGCGGTGCGCCCGACCCCGGTGCGCGCCTTCCAGGGCTGGCGCTACCTCTCCGCCGCCGCCGCCCCGGAAGACCTACCCCGCGCCGGCGCCCTCGACGCCGCGCTGCCGCCGGCGCTGCGCCGCGAGCTGGCGGCGCTGTGCCTGATCTAGCTCACACCCGCGCCAGCAACGCCCGCAGCCGGCGCAGCTCGGCCAGCGTCGCCTCCGGATCGCCGCGCTCCACATCCACGTCGATCGCGGTCACCCCGAGCCCGGCCAGAGCCCGCAGATCGTCGAGGATCGCCGCCTCGTCCCCCGAAAACAGCCGCCGCTGCCCGTCGGAGGCCAGCGCGGGCACGCCCGCCCCCAGCCGCTTGACCCGATACGCCACCGAGACCGAACCCGCCGCCCGCCCGGCCGCCGCCTCCGCGGCGCGCAACCGCGCGATCCCGGCCTCCAGCCGGGCCAGGCTGTCGAACGGATGCGCCCGGTTGGTGCCGATCGGATACCAGGCCGCGCCGAACCGCGCCGCCCGCCGCAAGGCCGGCGGCGACTCCCCGCCCACCCAAATCGGCGGATGCGGGCGCTGCACCGGCTTCGGCGCCATCACCATGTCCTGGAACCGCGTGTAGCGGCCGGCGAAGCGCGGCTTGTCCTCGGTCCACAGGGCAACGAAGGCTTCGAGATACTCGTCGGTCACCGCCCCCCGCTCGGCGAACGGCGTGGTCACCACCGCATCGAACTCGGCCTTCAACCAGCCGGCGCCCACCCCCACCGTCAAACGCCCGCCCGACAACACGTCGATGGTGGCAAGCATCTTCGCGGCCAGCACCGCCGGCCGGTGCGGCACCACCAGCACCGCCGCCACCAGCCCGATCCGCTCGGTCTTCGCCGCGATCCAGGCCAGACCGGTCAGCAACTCATGACGAACCACCGGATCGCCGGAAAGAAACTCGCCGCTCTCGGAATACGGATACCCCGGAGCCCGCAAATCCGGCAGCAACACATGATCGGTGAGCGTGAGATAATCATACCCCAACGCCTCCCCCTCCGCCGCCAGGCGCGCCATCGCCGAAAGCGGCTCGCCCTGGCTGCCACTGGTCAGAAAGACCAGT
>DAHWNE010000105.1 GCA_027340195.1 Acetobacteraceae bacterium
ATGACCTGCGAAAACGTCACCATCCACGGCGCCGGCGGCACGCCCATCACCGCCTACGTCGCCGAACCCGCCGGCCCCGGCCCGTTCCCCGCCGTGGTGCTGATCCACCACCTGCCCGGCTGGTCGGAACTCTACATCGAAACCACCCGTCGCTTCGCCCATCACGGCTACCTCGCCATTTGCGCCAACCTCTACCACCGCGAAGGCGGCAGCGAGGCCAACCCCGACGACGTCGCCGCCAAGGTCCGCGCCGAGGGCGGCATCGCCGACGCGCAGATGGTGGGCGATACCGAGGCGGCGGTGAAATGGGTCCGCGCCCAGCCCACCCATAACGGCAAGGTCGCCGTGTTCGGCTCCTGCTCCGGCGGCCGGCACGCCTTCATCTATGCCTGCCAGCGCAAGGACGTGAACGCCTGCGTGGAACTCTGGGGCGGGCGCGTGGTGATGGGGCCGGACGAGCTCAACGCGAAAACCCCCGTCGCTCCGATCGACATGACCCGCGATCTCTGCTGCCCCCTGCTCGGCCTGTTCGGCAACGACGACCGCGCCCCCAGCCCCGAACAGGTGAACCAGCACGAGGCCGAACTGAAGAAGCACGGCAAGAGCTACGAGTTCCATCGTTACGACGGCGCCGGCCATGGCTTCTTCTACTGGCACCGCCCGCTCTATCGCCCGGAACAGGCGATGGACGGCTGGTCCAAGGTGTTCGCCTTCCTCGGCAAGCACCTGGCGTAGCGGAGGCGGACGATGTGCACCTCCATCATCGAGATCGCCCCCGCACGCGGCATGGCCAAGCGCGGCGATGCGTGGTTCCCGCTCACCACCGCCGTGGTCGCCTACGACCACGCCCGCCACGCGCCGGAAGGTGATGTCATCACCCTCGATTTCATCAACACCGGGCTCGACGCCGGCGCCCGCGCGGGGGTGGAGATCACCCTCGCCTCCGCCCGCGCCCTGCGCGCCGCCCTCGACCGCGCCATCGCCGCCGCCGAGTTCGAGGAGGCGGAAATCCGCGGCAAGGGCGCGCCGCTCCGCCTCGTGCCCGCCGCCTGACGGACCAAGGAGCGGTTCAGGGGGCGCTTCAGGCGGGCGCCCCCATTCCCCCGCCGCGCGTTTGCCCTTATCCCTCCGCCGTCCCAACCGGAGGATCCAAGATGCGCGCCTGGGCCGTGGTCGAGAACGGAAAGCCCCTGCAGGAGATCGAACTCCCCACCCCCGAACCCACCGGCACGCAGGTCCTGCTGGAAGTCACCCATTGCGGCGTCTGCCACTCCGACCTGCATATCTGGGAGGGGTATTATGATGTCGGCGGCGGGCAGAAGATGTCCCTCAAGGATCGCGGCGTCACTCTGCCGCTGGCGATGGGCCATGAAATCGTCGGCCGGGTGGTCAAGCTCGGCCCCGATGCAACCGGGGTGAAGCCCGGCGACCTGCGCATCGTGTTCCCCTGGGTCGGCTGCGGCACCTGCGAGGCCTGCCGGTCGGACGAGGACAACATGTGCCTCAACCAGCGCAGCCTCGGCGTCTATCAGAACGGCGGTTACGGCACCCATGTCATCGCCCCGCATCCGCGCCATCTGGTCGATCCCGGCGCGCTCGATCCGGCGATCGCCGCCACCTATGCCTGCTCGGGCATCACCGTCTATTCGGCGATCCAGAAGGTGATGCCGCTGCCGCCGGACGAGCCGATCGTGCTGGTGGGCGCCGGCGGCCTCGGGATGAACGCCATCGCCGTGCTGCGCGCGGTGGAACACCGCAACATCATCGTGGTGGACATCAGCGAGACGAAGCGCCAGGCCGCGCTCAAGGAGGGCGCCACCCAGGTGGTGGACGGCAACGGGCCGGACGTGGCGAAGCGGATCATGGCCGCGGCCGGCGGCCCGGTGCTGGCGGTGGTGGATCTGGTCAACGGCACCGAGACCGCGAAATTCGCCTTCGGCGCGCTGCGCAAGGGCGGGCGGCTGGTGCAGGTGGGCCTGTTCGGCGGCGAGCTCATGCTGCCGCTGCCGCTGATGGCGATCCGCGCGCTGACCGTGCGCGGCAGCTATGTCGGCAGCCCGAAGGAGCTGCGCGCGCTGGTGAAGCTGGCGCAGGACGGCAAGCTGCCGCCGATCCCGGTCGCCACCGTGCCGCAATCGCAGGCCAATGACGCGCTGATGCGCCTGCGCGCCGGCCAAGTCACCGGGCGGCTGGTGCTGAAGGCGGAGGCCGCGTAACCGGCTGGACCGGCGGCGCCGCCGTCCTATGCTGCGCGCCGCCGGAATCCGCGGAAGCCCATGACCCAGCCGACCGAGGCCGCGCCGCTCGTCAGCCTCGCCGCCACCGAAGCCCTGGCCGCCCGCCTCGCCGCCCGTGCTCGGCCGGGCGATGCGATCCTGCTGGAAGGCCCGCTCGGCGCCGGCAAAACCGCCTTCGCCCGCGCCTTCCTGCGCGCCGCCGCCGGCGACCCGGCGCTGGAGGTGCCGAGCCCCAGCTTCACCCTGGTGCAGAGCTACGACACCAAACTGGGGCCGATGCATCATTTCGACCTCTGGCGGCTGGACGGGCCGGCGGCTCTGGCCGAACTCGGGTTCGAGGACGCGCTGGCCGACATCGTGCTGGTGGAATGGCCGGACCGGCTCGGCCCGTTCCGTCCCGCCGAGGCGCTGACGCTTCGCCTCGATCCGGTGGATGACACCACACGCGCAATCACCCTGACCGGCTGGGACGACCGGCTTTGAGCGACCGCCCCGCCGTCATCGCCGCCTTTCTGGCCGGCGCCGGATTCGCCGGCGCCCGCAGCCTGCCGCTGGCCCAGGACGCCAGCTTCCGCCGCTACCTGCGCTTGGTCGGCGGGCCGCGCCCGGCGGTGCTGATGGATGCGCCTCCGCCCGAGGACGTCCGCCCGTTCCTGCGCGTTGCCGCCCATCTCTCCGGCCTCGGACTGTCGGTGCCGACCATCCTCGCCGCCGATCCCGCCGTCGGGCTGGTGCTGGAGGAAGATCTCGGCGATGCGCTGCTGTCGGCGCAGCTGGATCAGGGCGCCGACCCCGGGCCGCTGATCGACGCCGCGGTGGATGCGCTGGTGGTGATGCAACACGCGGCCCCGCCCGCCGACCTGCCGGCCTGGGACCCGGCGGCGATGGTGGCGGCCACCCTCAACCCGCTGCTCGACTGGTGGTGGCCGGAGGTCTTCGGCGCCGCCCCGCCGGCCGAGGCCCGCGCCGATCTCACCGCCGCACTGGCGGAAACCCTGGCCCCACTCGCCGCCGGCCCGCGCGGCTTCACCCATCGCGACTATTTCGCCGGCAACCTGATCGCCCTGCCCGACCGGCCGGCGTCGGGACACATCGGCATCCTCGATTTCCAGTCCGCCGCCATCGGCCACCCCGCCTACGACCTGATCTCGCTGGTCGAGGATGCGCGGCGCGACCTGCCCGACGATCTCCGCCCGCGCGCCACCGCGCGGCTGCTGGCGGCCCGGCCCGACCTCGATGCCGAGGAATTCGCCCGCGCCGCGGCGATCTGCGCCGCCCAGCGGCATCTGCGCGTCGCCACCCAATGGGTGCGGCTGGCGCGGCGCGATCATCGCCCGGCCTATCTGGCGCATGGGCCGCGCAGCTGGCGCCTGCTCGCGCGCGCGCTGGCGCATCCGGCGGCAGCCCCGCTCGCCGCCGCGGTGGATCGCTGGATCCCCCCGGCTCTCCGCGCCAATCCGGCGCCGCGCCGCATCGCACCCACCCGCGCCATGGTGCTCGCCGCCGGGCTCGGCACCCGGATGCGCCCGCTCACCGAAACGACCGCCAAGCCGCTGCTGCGCCTGGCCGGGCGGTCACTGCTGGACCACGCGCTCGACCGGCTGGACGCGGCGGGGGTGACCGAGGTCGCGGTCAACGCCCATTGGTGCGCGGACCAGGTGGCCGCCGCGCTCGCCGCCCGCGCCGCCCCGCCGGCGACACGGCTGTTCGCCGAACCCGCCCTGCTCGACACGGCCGGCGGGGTGCGCGCCGCCCGCGCCTTCCTCGGCACCGATCCGTTCTACGTCATCAACGGCGATGCCTTCTGGCTGGACGGCCCCACCCCGGCGCTGGCCCGGCTCGCCGCCACGTTTGCCGCGGGCGGGGCCGATGCGGTGCTGCTGCTGGTCCGCGCCGCCCAGGTGGCCGGCGAAACCGGTCGCGGGGATTTCGCCCTCGATGCCTGGGGCGTGCCGCGCCGGCGCGCGCATGGCGAGATCGTCCCCTACCTCTTCGCCGGGGTACAGCTGATCGCCCCTGCCCTGCTCGACGATCTTCCCGAAGGGCCGGTCGGCATGAACCACGCCTGGGACCGCGCCCTCGCCGCCGGCCGGCTGCGCGCGGTGGTGCATGACGGGCTGTGGTTCCATCTCTCGACCCCGGCTGATCTCGCCGCCACCGAGGCGTTCCTGCGCGGCCGCCGCGCCACCGACCTCTACGGATC
>DAHWNE010000112.1 GCA_027340195.1 Acetobacteraceae bacterium
GGTGACGGTCTCGGCGACCAGCAGGGCGGGATCGGCCTCCGGCCAGGGGCGCTCGGCCACCAGCCGGCCCGCGGGATCCAGCCGGGCGCCGAGTTCCTCGGCCAGATGCGGCATCATCGGCGCGGCGAGGCGGATCAGGATATCGGCGGCTTCCCGCCGCGCCGCGGCAAGGCCGGGCTGGTCCGGCGCGCGCTCCGCCTCGGCCAGCGCGTTGGCGGCCTCGTGGATGCGGGCGACGGCGACGTTGAAGGCGAAGCTCTCCAGCGCCTCGGTCACCGCCGCGATGGCGCGATGGGCGGCCCGGCGCAGCGCCAGGGCGGCCGGCCCGGGGTCCGCGGCGGGGAGGGCGGCGGGCAGCGCGGCGATCGGCGCGATCAGCCGGAACAGGCGCTGGGTGAAGCGGAATGCGCCGGTGACGCCGGCCTCGGTCCATTCCATGTCCCGCTCGGGCGGGTTGTCGGCCAGGATGAACCAGCGCGCGGTATCGGCCCCGTAGCGGTCGATGATGGCGCCGGGATCGACGGTGTTGCGGCGCGACTTGCTCATCGCCTCGACCCGGCCGACGCTGACCGGCGCCGCGTCGGAGCGCCGGCGGGCGGTGCCGTCGGGCAGCTTCTCCACTTCCTCCGGGTAGAGCCAGGCGCCGTCGGCGGCGCGGTAGCTCTCATGCGTGACCATGCCCTGGGTGAACAGCCCGGCGAAGGGTTCGGCGACGGCGAGATGGCCGGTATCGCGCATGGCGCGGGTGAAGAAGCGCGAATAGAGCAGATGCAGAATCGCGTGCTCGATGCCGCCGATATACTGATCGACCGGCAGCCAATGATCCGCCGCCGCGCGGTCCACCGGCACCGTCGCGCCGGGGCTGCAATAGCGGGCGAAATACCAGGAACTGTCCACGAAGGTATCGAACGTGTCGGTCTCGCGCTGGGCGGCGCGGCCGCAGGCGGGGCAGGGGACGTGCTTCCAGCTCGGGTGGTGGTCCAGCGGATTGCCCGGGCGATCGAAGCTGACGTCTTCGGGCAGGGTGACGGGCAGCTGGTCGTCGGGCACGGGGACCACGCCGCAGGCCTCGCAATGGATCACCGGGATCGGGCAGCCCCAGTAGCGCTGGCGGGAGACGCCCCAGTCGCGCAGCCGCCAGTTCACCTCGCCCTTGCCCAGGCCGGCACGTTCCAGCGCGGCGATGGCTGCCCGCTTGGCCGCGTCCACCGCCAGCCCGTCGAGGAAGCCCGAGTTGAACGCGACCCCGGGGCCGGTATAGGCGGTCTCGCCGATGGCGAACCCGTCCGCCGATTCCCCGGGCGGCAGCACCACCGGCGTCACCGCCAGCCTGTATTTGCGGGCGAAATCGAGGTCGCGCTGGTCATGGGCGGGGCAGCCGAAGATCGCCCCGGTGCCGTATTCCATCAACACGAAATTGGCGATCCAGACCGGGAAGCTGGCGTCTTTCAGGAACGGGTGTCCCACCCGCAGCCCGGTGTCGTAGCCCTGCTTCTCGGCGGTCTCGATCGCCGCCTCGCTGGTGCCCAGCCGGCGGCAATCGGCGATGAACGCCGCCGCCGCCGGATCCCGTGCCGCCACCGCGGCGGCCAGCGGATGATCGGGGGCCAGGGCGAGGAACGACATGCCGAACAGCGTGTCGGGGCGGGTGGTATAGACCTCGACCGCGTCGATGCCGGCTTCCGGGGCGAGCAGCGGGAAAGCGAGACGCGCGCCCTCGCTGCGGCCGATCCATTTCGCCTGCATGACGCGCACCCGCTCCGGCCAGCGCGCCATGTCGCCCAGCGCGTCCAGCAGTTCGGGCGCATATCGCGTGATCCGCAGGTTCCACTGCGCCAGCTGCTTCTTCTCCACCAGCGCGCCGGAGCGCCAGCCGCGGCCGTCGATCACCTGCTCGTTGGCCAGCACGGTGCCGTCGACCGGGTCCCAGTTGACCGCGCTCTCCCGCCGGTAGGCGAGGCCGGCGCGCAGGAAATCGAGGAACAGCTTCTGCTGGTGCCCGTAATAGGCGGGATCGCAGGTGGCGAACTCGCGCGCCCAGTCGAGCGAGAGGCCCATGCGGCGCAGCTCCGCGCGCATGGCGGCGATGTTGTCGCGGGTCCAGCGCGCCGGGTGGATGCCGCGCTCGCGGGCGGCGTTCTCGGCCGGCAGGCCGAACGCATCCCAGCCCATCGGATGCAGCACCGTGAAGCCGCGCGCGCGCTTGTAGCGCGCCACCACGTCCCCCAGGGTGTAGTTGCGGACATGGCCCATGTGGATCTTGCCCGAGGGGTAGGGGAACATCTCGAGCACGTAGTATTTCGGCCGGCCGTCCGCGGGCACGTCCGGCACGGCGAAGCAGGCGCCGGCGTCCCAGGCGGCCTGCCAACGCGGCTCGGCGGCGCGGAAATCATAGGCGAGGTCGGTCGTATCGCTCATGGCGCCTGTATCGGGCGGCCCCGGTTGCGACGCAAGACGGGCGCGGGGCCCGCCGGGCGATCAAAGCACCCGATAGACCCCATGATGCCGGTTGGTGGTGTGCGGGCGCACCTCGGTCGGCCATCGGCCGCGCTCCACCGCCGCCTGCCACTCGGGGCTGGTCAGCACCGCCGGATCGTCGATCTCGTAGATCGCGACATAGGCGGGCACCGGCGCCGGCAGGTCCCGCACCTGCCCGGCCATGGCGAACGAGGCCGCCTGTCCGCGCAGGCGGGTGACCGCGCGCACGCCCGGGACTTCCAGCAGGAACGGGACATGCTCGGTGTCATAGACCTCGTTGAACAGCGCCTCCGCCTCCGGGGCGACATCCATGGCGACCATCAGCACGTAGCGGGATTGCACGCTCATCGGGGGGGCCTTTCGCTTACCGGCGCAGCATCGCCCGGCTTCGCCTCCGCGTCGAGCGTCCGCTCCCACTCCTCCCCCACCTGCGGCACGCCGAACATGTCGTGCGGCCGGCGGGAGACCAGGTGGAACCCCTCGGCGGCATAAATCCCGCGCGCGGCGACCAGCGATTCCTGGGTCCAGAGGGTGATCCGTCGATATCCCGCCGCGCGGGCGAAGCGCACGCATTCGCGGACCAGCTGCTTGCCTAAGCCCTCGCCGCGCGCGATCGGCTCCACCAGCAGCAGGCGCAGCTTCGCCAGCGTGTCATCGGCGCGGACCAGGAACACCGAGCCGAGATTGACCCCGTCGCGGCTGGCGATCCAGCACGCCTCGCGCATCGGGTCGTGATCGGTCAGAAAATCGCCGGCGATGCGGGCCACCAGCGCCTCGAACCGCGCGTCGAACCCGTATTCGGCCGCGTACAGCGCGCCATGGCGGGCGATCACCCAGCCGATATCGCCCGGCGCCGGCCGGTGCAGGACCACCGGCGCGCTGGGCGCGGGCGCCATCAGCGTCGCGATCCGGTCCATCGCGGTGATGAGCTCGGCCTGGGCCTGGTCGGACAGGCGGCCCAGAAGCGTCTTGACCAGGGCCGCGGCGTTGGCGTCCAGCGGCGCCAGGACGGCGCGGCCGGCCGCGGTCAGGTGCAGCATCATGCGCCTGCGATGCCCGGGGTCCGGGATGCTGACCACCAGGCCGCGACGGCGGAGACCGGCCAGGAGGCGGCTGAGATAGCCCGGGTCCATCGCGAGCGCGGAGGCGATCTGGCTCGCGGAGGTGCCTTCGACCCGGGCCAGTTCGAACAGCACCTGCGCCTCGGTCGCGCCCAGGCCGCTGCCGCGCAGGCCGGGACGCAACAGACCGATGCGGGCGGTGTAGAACTGGTTGAATCGCCGCACGGCGGCGATCCGATCGGGATGGATCATGGACGACACCGTCGAGAGCAAAATTGACGACGTCAAGCAAGCGCCCGCCGCGCTGATCCGCGCCCGCGCCGCCGCGCTGGGGTTCGACGCGGTGGGCGTCACCCGCGCCGCGCTGGACGCCCGCGCCCGCGCCGGCCTGGCCGCCTTCCTGGACGCCGGCGCGCAGGGCGAGATGGGCTGGATGGCCAGCCGCGCCGAGCAGCGCGCCGATCCCCGCGCCTTGTGGCCGGAGGCGGTCAGCGTGATCGCGCTCGGGCTCTCCTACGCCCCGGACGAGGACCCGCTGGCCACGCTGGCCCGCCCCGACCGCGGCAATCTCTCGGTCTATGCCCGCAACCGCGACTATCACGACCTGCTGAAGGGGCGCGCCAAGCATCTGGCGCAGTTCATCGCCAGCCGGTTCGGCGCGGGGGTGAAAGTGTTCGTCGATACCGCCCCGGTGATGGAGAAGCCGCTGGCCGCCGCCGCCGGGCTCGGCTGGCAGGGCAAGCACACCAACCTGGTCTCCCGCCGCCATGGCTCCT
>DAHWNE010000118.1 GCA_027340195.1 Acetobacteraceae bacterium
CACGCCACTGGCCGGGCGCACCGAGGCGGATATCGATTTCTACGTGGTCCGCGAGAATACCGAGGGCGAGTATTCCTCGGTCGGCGGGCGGATGTTCGAGGGGACGGAGCGGGAGTTCGTCTCCCAGCAATCGGTGTTCACCCGCAAGGGGGTGGACCGGGTGCTGCGGTTCGCGTTCGAACTGGCGCAGAGCCGGCCGAAGCGGCATCTGACCTCGGCCACCAAGTCGAACGGCATCACCTTCACCATGCCGTATTGGGACGAGCGCTTCGCCGCGCTCGGGCGCGAGTATCCCGGGGTGCGGACGGATCAGTATCACATCGACATCCTGACCGCGCATTTCGTGCAGCATCCGGACTGGTTCGACGTGGTGGTGGGCTCGAATCTGTTCGGCGACATCCTGTCCGATCTGGGCCCGGCGGTGGCCGGTTCGATCGGCATCGCGCCGTCGGCCAACATCAACCCGGAGCGGGTGTTTCCGTCGATGTTCGAGCCGGTGCATGGCTCGGCGCCCGATATCGCCGGCAAGCATATCTGCAACCCGATCGGGCAGATCTGGTCGGCGGCGATGATGCTGGAGCATCTGGGCGAGACGGCGGCCGGGGCGGCGATCGTGGCGGCGATCGAGACCTTGCTGCGCGAGGGCGGGCCGCGGACCCGGGATATGGGCGGGCAGGCGGGGACGGCGGAGGTGGGGGACGCGCTGGCGGCGATGGTGGCGCGGGGGTAGCCGCTCAGCCGCTCAGCGCCGCCGCATAGGCGGCGACCGTCGCCGCGAATCCGCCCTCCAGCGCATCCGCCGTGAGCTCGTGCCCGATCGACGCCTCGGCCAGGAACGGCACCCGCGCCACCAGCGGCGGGATGTTGCGCAGGTTGAGATCGTGCCCGGCGTTCACCACCAGCCCCGCGGCCCGCGCCGCCGCCGCCGCCGCCGCGCAGGCATCGAGTTCGGCGGCATGGGACCCGGCGCGGAAGGCGGCGGCATAGGCGCCGGTATAGATCTCGATGCCGTCGGCCCCGGCCGCCTTGGCGCGCGGCGGGACGGAATGGTCGGGGTCGATGAACAGGATCACCCGCGCCCCCAGCGCGCGCAGCGTGGCGATCGCCGGCTCGGCCACCGCGCGCTCGGCCGCGTCCAGCGCCCAGCCGCGTTCGGAGGTGAAGGCGTCCGGCGCATCCGGCACCAGCGTCACCTGCTCCGGCCGGGCGGCGCGCACGATCTCGAGCAGGCGCGCATCCGGATAGCCCTCGATATTGAGCTCCATCGCCGGGCGCATCCCCGTCATCGTCGCGACCAGGGCGGGGACGTCCGAGGCGCGGATATGCCGCTCGTCGGGACGCGGGTGGACGGTGATGCCGCGCGCGCCGGCGGCGAGCGCCAGGCGCGCGAAATGCGTGACGTCCGGCACGCCGGTGTGGCGCGAATTGCGCAGCAGCGCGATCTTGTTGAGATTGACGCTGAGGCGGGCCATCACCCGGCCTCCGCCGCCGCGATCGCCGCGTTCAGCGCGCGCACGCCCGCCGCCGGTCCGTCCGGGTGCGACCAGACCGCGCCCACCACCGCGAGGAAATCCGCCCCCGCCCGCACCAACGGCGCGCAATTGGCCGCGGTGATGCCGCCGATGGCGCAGCTGGGCAGTTCCATGAGCTCGGACCACCAGCGCAGGATCTCGGGGTCGATCAGCGTCGTGACCTCCTTGGTGGCGGAGGGAAAGAAGGCGCCGAAGGCGACGTAGTCGGCGCCGTCCTCCCCGGCGGACATCGCCAGGTCCCGGCTGCCCTTGCAGGTGACGCCCAGCGTCGCCTCCGGGCCGATCAGCGCCCGCGCCTGCCGCGCCGGCAGGTCGTCCTGTCCGACATGGACGCCGTCGCAGCCGGTCGCGCGCACCAGATCGGCGCGGTCGTTGAGCAGGAAGGCCACCCCGCGCGACTGCGCCACCGGGCGCAGGGCGTCGATCGCTGCCATCCAGTCGCTGTCCGAAACGTCCTTGAGGCGGAGCTGCACCGCCGCGACATCCCCGGCATCGAGGGCGGCGGCGAGACGGTCGGGGAAGCTGGCCGGATCGATCGCGGGTGGGGTGATGAGATAGATCCGGCAGCCCGCCCCCATCGGCTCAGTCCTTGCCGAGGTAGATGTCGATGATCTTGCCCAGCATGTCGAGCGCCTGGTCCTTCGGCCGCTGGAAGGTGTTGCGGCCGATGATCGAGCCGTTGGCGCCGCCGTCGCGCAGGCCCTTGATCTCCTCGAACACGGCATCGAGCCCCTTGGCCTCGCCGCCGGAGAACACCACCACCCGCTTGCCGTTGAAGGCGGACTGCATGACGTGCGCGACCCGCTTGGGCAGGGAGGAGATGTCGATGTTCTCGTACGATTTCCGCGCCGCTTCCAGGCCGATATGCTGGGTGGGCGGCTTCACCTTGATGATGTTCGCCCCCATCAGCGCCGCCATATGCGCGGCGTAGGCGCAGATATCGACCGCGGTTTCGGCGTTCTTGTCGAGCGCGGGGCCGCGCGGGTAACTCCAGACCACCACCGCGAGGCCGGAGGCCTTGGCCTCGGCGGTGAGGTCGCGCAGCTCCTCCATCTGGTCGAAGGCGTGTTCCGAGGCCGGGTAGATGGTGAAGCCGATCGCCGCGCAGCCCAGGCGCAGCGCGTCCTTCACCCCCGCCGTCACCGCCTGGTCCTTGCTGGTGGCGAGCGAGTTGGAGGAGTTCACTTTCAGGATGGTGGGCAGCGCGCCGGCATAGGTATCGGCGCCGGCGGCGATCATCCCCAACGGGGCGGCGTAGGCGGACAGCCCGGCATCGATCGCCAGCTGGTAGTGGTAGTGCGGGTCATAGGCCGCGGGGTTGGGGGCGAAGCTGCGCGCGGGACCATGCTCGAA
>DAHWNE010000182.1 GCA_027340195.1 Acetobacteraceae bacterium
TCTGGGTCGCGGTGCTCGCGACCTTCGAGGTCCATGCGGAACGCCGATATCGCGGCAATATCGGCCCGCTGCCGAAGTCCGCCGCGTTCGGCTGGATCGCGGCATATTCCGGTATCGTCGCCGCTGCCGTTCTGCTCATGGCCGTATGCGACAGGATCTCCGGCGGCCCGAGCCTGCTGGGCCTGCTGCACCAGTTCTGAACCGCGCGGTGCTACCCTCGGTCACCCATCCTCCGGCGGCGTCGTAATCACCAAAAACACCAGATCCCGCAGCCCGGTGTTGTAAAGCGCGTGCTCCACCCCGGGCGGGATATGGATCACGTCCTGCGCCCGCACCACCGTCCGCTCCCCGTCCAGCTCCATCAACCCCTCGCCCTCCAGCACGTGGTAGATCTGCTCCTGCACCTTGTGCCGGTGCGGCGCCACATACCCTTTCGGCTGATAGGAGGAGATCCGGTGGTCGAACCGCCGGGTTCCCGCCGTCGCCGGCGTCACCAGCATCTTCGAATGCGCGTCGTAATGCGCGGGCGGCGTCTCCCACAGCACCTCGGCGATGTTGCGGATGCTCGCCCCGTTGCGTTCATACATCGGCCCCACCCCTCACAAGGACAGCCCGGACGCGGCCAGCGCCTTCAGGAAATTCGGCTCCGGCTGCGGCAGCGGCGGCAGCGCCCAGCTGCCGGTGCCGATCGGGCGGATGTCGCGCTCCACCGGCACTTCCAGCAGATAGGGTCGGTTGGCGGCGATCGCGGTGGCGATCGCGTCCTCGAGCTCCGAGACATGCGTGACGCTGTGCGACGCCACCCCGAAGGATTTCGCCAGCAGCGCGAAATCGGGCGAATAGAGTTCCCGCGACGCATCGTTCTGGAAGCTGGTGGCCAGTTCCCGGGCCCCGAACATCCCGTGCTGGATGTCGCGGATCGAGCAGAAGCCGCGATTGTTCCACACCACCCAGACCACCGGGATGTCGTATTCCACCGCGGTCGCCAGCGCATGCGGCGTCATCAGGAAGGATCCGTCGCCGGCCACCGCCACGCAGGGCCGGTCCGGCGCCGCCAGTTTCGCGCCCAGAATGCCCGAGGTCGCGAACCCCATCGCCGCGAAGCCCCAGGAATGGATCAGCTGGCGCGGACGCAGCGCATCGAACAGCTGGATGATCCAGTTGTGATGCACGCCGACGTCGGAGGCGACGATGGCATTCTCCGGCACCGCCCGCGACAGCGCGCGCATCAGCCGTTCCGGGCGCAACGGCATCGCCTCCGACGCCGCCAGCCCGTCCTGGTAGCGGCGCCAGACCTCGCGGCCATGGCGCAGCCGGCCCAGCCAGGCCTCGCGCTTGCCGGAGGCGGCGGGCATCGCCAGCATCGCCGTCAGCGACGCCCGCACATCGCCCAGGATCGGCAGTTCGGCCGGATAGTTCCGCCCCAGCTCGGCCGGATCGATATCGATCTGGATCAGCCGCGACGGCGGGATCGACAGCGTGTACCCATCCAGCCAGGCCGAGGTGGCGCGGTCGTCGAAGGTGAACCCCAAGGCCAGGATCACGTCGGCATTCTTGGTCGCGTCGTTGGCGGCATAGGTGCCGTTGCGGCCGATCGAGCCGAATGCCAGCTCATGGCGTTCGTTGATCGCGCCCTTGCCGTTCGGGCTGGTGACCACGGGAATGCCCATCGTCTCGGCGAGGCGGGTGAGCTCGGCCGAGGCCTTGCCGATCAGCACTCCCTGGCCGGCGATGATCACCGGCCGCTCCGCCGCCGCCAGCATCGCCACCGCGGCGGCCAGCGCCTCGGGGTTGCCCGGCGCGTCGGAGCGGATCGGCGCCGAGGCGACCGGAATCTCCACCTCCGCCTCCTCCACGAAGACGTCGAGCGGCACGTCCAGATTGACCGGGCCGGGGCGGCCGGAGGTCATCAGCTCCCAGCCCTGGCGCACCGCCAGCGGCACCATGTCCACCCGCGTCGGCTGGTAGCTGCGCTTCACATAGGGGCGGATGACGGAGGGGAAATCGCCCTGGTAGTGCCGCCCCGTTTCCTGGAACGGGGAGCGGTTGAACTGGCCGGTGGGCACGTTGCCGGTGATGGCGAAGAAGGCCGAGCTGTCCATCATCGCCGCCGCCAGC
>DAHWNE010000188.1 GCA_027340195.1 Acetobacteraceae bacterium
CGAGGCCGGGCGGCCCAGCCGCCCGTCGGTCACGCGGATATGCGCGATCGGACCGGCCGGGGCAGGCAGCGCGTCCCACACCCCGGATGCCTCCAGCAGCGGCACCGATCCGGCGGCGATCGCATAGGCGCGGCCGTCGAAATCCGGATGCTCCATCGGCGGCAGCGCGGCGCGGTCCACCACCGCCACACGCAGCCCGGCCTCGGCCAGCCGGCAGGCCAGGGTTCCCCCCACCGGACCGGCGCCCACCACACAGACATCGCATCGGATCGGGGCGGACATCGGCGGCTCCGTAAGCGCACAGGCGCCGGCGCAGATATAACCCCGCGCGGTCAGCCGGCAATGCCGCGGGCGAAGGCCAGCAACACGTGCTCGGACGGCGGCTTCTCCGCCACCCGCACCCCCAGCGCCGCGGCACGCTCGGCAATGGCCGGCGAGGGCGAGCCGGTGATGAGCAGCACCGGCAGCGCGTCCCCGGCTGCGCGCAGCTGCGCCACCAGTTCCAGCCCGCTCACGATCGGCATGTGGTGATCCAGGATCATGCCGCCGGGGTTGACCGCGGCGCGCCCGGTCTGGAACTCGGCGGCGGAGGCGAAGGTGTCCACCGCGAAGCCGGACACTTCCAGCAGGAACCGCAGCGATTCGCGCACCGCCGCGTCGTCGTCCACGATCGCGATGCGGGCGGGGACGGGGCTCATGGCGGGAACGAACGGCAAGGAGAGACGGGCACGGCAGGATCCGGCTGACGGCGGTTGCGGGGCGGGACGCGCGCCCGATGCCATACCATCCGTCGCCCCGCCCCCACCGCCTTGATCCGGATCAACGATCCGCCTTTTCGTCCGCCGCCGGCAGGCTGAGGCGGAAGACGGTGCCGCCGGCGTCGTTGCTTTCGGCGGCCAAGGTGCCGCCATGCGCCTGCACGATGGCGCGGCAGATGGAAAGCCCCATGCCGAGCCCCGCCGCCTTGGTGGTGACGAAGGGCTGGAACAGGCGCTCGCGCACCGTCTCCGGCAGGCCTGGCCCCGTGTCGGATACGCTGATCTCCACCATCCGCGCGTCCAGCCTGCAGGTGGCGACGGTGAGTTCCTGGCGCGGCTGGCCGGCCATCGCCTCGATCGCGTTGCGGATCAGGTTGAACAGCACCTGCTCGATCTGCACCCGGTCGATCACCGCGCTGGCGGCGTCGGGGGAGACGATGCGGGCCAGGCGCACCGGTTGGCCGGAGGTGCCGATCAGCGCCAGCGCGCAGGCTTCCTCGATGGCGGCGGCGAGCGATTCGGGGCGGGTCTCGGTCTCCCGCTTGCGCATGAAATCGCGCATCCGCTGCACGATGCCGGCGCCGCGCGCGGCCTGTTCCACGATCCGCGCGATCGCGCCGGCGGCGGCCTCGGTGCGGCCGGCGGCCAGCAGCCGGTCGGCGCCGGCGGCATAGTTGGCGATGGCGGTGAGCGGCTGGTTGATCTCATGGGCCAGCGCCGAGGCGATCTGGCCGAGCTCGGAGAGACGCGAGAGATGCACCAGCTCGGCCTGCTTGGCCGACAGCGCCGCCTCCGCCTCGCGCCGGTTGGTGATGTCATGGGCAATGCAGGAGGCGCCGGTGATATGGCCGTCCGCGTCGCGGATGGGCGCCACCGTCAGCAGCACCGGCAGGGCGGAGCCGTCGGCGCGCAGGCGTACCGTCTCGTACGGTTCCACCCGGCCGCCGGCGCGGATGCGCCGGGCGATGGCGGCGGCCTCGGCGGCGCGGTCGGGCGGGACCAGCACGCTGAAGGGCTGGCCCAGCATCGCCGTCGCCGGGTGGCCGAACATGCGCTCGGCGGCGGCGTTCCAGCTGGTGATGCGCCCGTCCAGGTCCTCGCCCACGATGGCGTCGTCGGAGGCCTCCACGATGGCGGCCAGGCGGTAGAGCGCGGCATTGGCCTCGGCGGTGGCGCCGATGTCGGTGGCGATCTCCAGCACCGCGGTGACGACCCCGTTGGAGTCGCGCTCGGCCGCCCAGTGCATCGCCACGTCCAGCCGCCGCCCGTCGGCGGCCCGCTGGCGCGCGGTGCCGTGCCAGGCGCCCTCGGCGGAAAGCCGGGCGGCGATGGTCTCCGGCGGGTCGGAGGGGTTCGTGTCCAGCAGCGCCGCCGCGTGCTGGCCCAGCGCCTCCGCCGCGGACCAGCCGTAAAGCCGCGCCGCGCCGGCGGTCCACAGCCGGATGCGCCCGTCGGCCCCGCGCGCGAGCGCCGGGACCTGGGCAAACGCCGCGGGCAGCCCGTCGGTCACGCGCTCAGACGGCGGCGAGCTTGCCGGCGCGGAGCTCCGCGGTCAGCGTACCCAGGGCGCGTTCCACCCGGTTCAGCAGATCGTCGATCTCGGCGGTGGTGATGATGAGCGGGGGGGAGAAGCAGACGGTCTCCCCCGGCACCGCGCGGGAGATCACGCCCTCGGCCTCCATCAGCTTCGTGAGCTTCGCGCCCACCTTGGCCGCAGGGTCGAACTTGCGGTGCGCCGCCTTGTCCTCCATCAGCTCGAAGGCGGCAATCAGACCGAGGCCGCGCACCTCCCCCACCAGCGGATGTTCGGCGAAGCGCCGGCGCAGCTCGCGCTGGAAATGCGCCCCGGCGGTGGCGACATGGGCGCCGATATCGGTCTCGTCGTAGATTTTCAGCGTCTCGATGGCGACCGCCGCCGGCACCGGATGGCCGGAATAGGTGAAGCCGTGGCCGAAGGTGCCGATCTTGTGGCTTTCCGCGGCCAGCGCCTGGAACACGCGTTCGTTCACCATCACCGCGCTGATCGGCAGATAGGCCGAGGACAGCGCCTTGGCGCAGACCAGGATATCGGGTTCGATCCCCAGCGTCTGGCTGCCCCAGTAGCTGCCGGTGCGCCAGAAGCCGCAGATCACCTCGTCGGCGACGAACAGCACGTCATACTTGCGGCAGACCGCCTGGATCTTCGGAAAATAGCCGCGCGGGGGCACGATCACGCCGCCGGCGCCCATCACCGGCTCGGCGAACATCGCGGCGACGGTCTCGGGCCCTTCCGCCAGGATCAGCCGCTCCAGCGCCTCCGCGCAGCGGGTGGCGAACGCGTCCTCGTCCTCGCCCGGCCTGGCTTCATGGTAGTGATGCGGGGTCATGGTATGCACGAAGCCGGGCAGCGGCACGTCGAAGCTGCGGTGGTTGGCGGGAAGGCCGGTCAGCGAGGCGGCGGCGAGCGTGATTCCGTGGTAGCCCTTCACCCGCCCCACGATTTTCTTCTTCGCCGGCCGGCCCAGCGCGTTGTTCATGTAGCGGATCATCTTGATCGCGGTGTCGTTCGCTTCCGAACCGGAATTGGCGAAGAACACCTTGCTCATCGGCACCGGCGCGCGGGCCAGCAGCATCTCCGCGAGTTCGATGCAGGGTTCGTGCGATTTGGCGGTGAAACCGTGATAGAAGGGCAGCTTGCGCATCTGCCGCGCGGCGGCTTCCACCAGGCGTTCGTTATCGAACCCCAGGGAGGCGCACCAGAGGCCCGCCACCGCCTCGATATAATCCTTCCCGGCGTCGTCCCACACCCGGACGCCCTTGCCATGGGTGATGACAGTCGGGCCGACGCTGAGATGCGCCTCGAGATCAGTATAGGGGTGCAGCACGCTGGCGATGTCGCGGGCGGCGTTGGAGTTGGCACCGAACGGGGGGGACATGGCGGACTCTCCTTGCGGGCGGTCGCCCGGACTGGCCTTGCAGGCGGTCGCCCGGACTGGCCGGAGGGCGCCGCACGGCGCTACTCTAGGCACGGTCGGCGCGGGAGGAAAACCCGCGCCCGACCAGGACCCGCCATGCCCGAACCAGACA
>DAHWNE010000196.1 GCA_027340195.1 Acetobacteraceae bacterium
TGCTGGGAGCGATCGTGCGGTAGCCGGGTTACGTAATCGCCGCCGCCGAACGGGCCCGCTCGCGCAGCACGAATTTCTGGATCTTCCCGGTGGAGGTCTTCGGCAGCTCGCCGAACACGAACCGCTTCGGCAGCTTGAACCCGGCCAGGTGCCGGCGGGCGAACCCGCGCAACTCGTCCTCCGAAACCGTCGCCCCCGGCTTGAGTTCCACGAAGGCGCAGGGCGTCTCCCCCCATTTCGGATCCGGCTCGGCCACCACGGCCGCGCTCATCACCGCCGGGTGCCGATAGAGCACCTCCTCCACTTCCAGCGAGGAGATGTTCTCGCCGCCCGAGATAATCACGTCCTTCGACCGATCGCGGATTTTCACATAGCCGTCGGGCTGGGTCACCGCCAGATCCCCGGTATGAAACCACCCGCCGGCGAACGCCGCCGCGGTGGCCGCCGGGTTGGACAAATACCCTTTCATGGTGATGTTGCCGCGGAACATGATCTCGCCCATGGTCTGCCCATCGGCGGGAACCGGCGCCAGCGTCGCCGGGTCCAGCACCGTCATCGCCTCCTGCATCGCCACCCGCACCCCCTGGCGGCCGTTGCGTTCGGCGCGCGCGTCGAGCGGCAGCGCCTCCCATTCCGGCTGCTTGGGGCAAACCGCGGCGGGGCCATAGGTCTCGGTCAGCCCATAGACATGGGTGAGGTCGATGCCGGCTTCCTCGGCCCCGGCGATGATCGCCGCCGGCGGCGCCGCCCCGGCCACCTGCCCGGCGATGCGATGGCCGATCCCGCCGCGCAGCTCCGCCGGGGCATTGATCGCGGTGGCATAGACGATCGGCGCGCCGCACATATGGGTCACGCCGTGCTCGCGGATCGCCCGCCAGATCGCCGCGCCTTCCACCTTCCGCAGGCAGACATTGGTGCCGGCGCGCTCGGCCAGGGTCCAGGGAAAGCACCAGCCGTTGCAATGAAACATCGGCAGCGTCCACAGATACACCGCATGGCGCGGCATGTCCCAGCCGACGATATTGGCCAGCGCGTTCAGATAGGCGCCGCGATAGTGATAGACGACACCTTTCGGATCGCCGGTGGTGCCGGAGGTGTAGTTGAGCGCGATCGCATCCCATTCGTCCGGCGGGTTGGCCCAGGCATAGGCGGGATCGCCGGTCTCCAGGAACGCCTCGTAGGTCATCGCCCCCAGCAACTCCCCGTCGGCGGCCTCGGGGTCATCGATGTCGATCACCAGCGGCTTCTCCTCCAGCCGCGCGAGCGCGCGGGCGATGACGGGGGAGAACTCGCGGTCGGTGATCAGCGCGCGCGCCCCGCCGTGGCGGAGCATGAAGCCCAGGGTCTCGGCGTCCAGCCTGGTGTTCAGCGTGTTCAGCACCGCGCCCAGCATCGGCACGCCGAAATGCGCCTCGTAGATCGCCGGCACGTTGGGGGCCATGACGGCCACCGTATCGCCGCGGCCGATGCCCGCGCGCGCCAGCGCCGAGGCGAGGCGGCGGCAGCGCGCATAGGTCTCGGCCCAGGTGAAGCGGGTTGGGCCGTGCACCACGGAGAGCCGGTTCGGATGCACCGCGGCGGCGCGTTCGAGGAACGTCACCGGGTTGAGCGGCACGAAATTGGCTTCATTGCGGTCGAGGCCGCGCAGAGAGGCAGGATTGGCCATGGACGTTCTCCCAAGCCGTGGGAGATTACCATCGACCGGCCGAAATGTTCAGGTCTCCGCCGCGCGCCCCGCCCGGCGCAGCACGGCGCAGAGGCGCGAGAAGGACAGCCAAAACGCGCCATGGCCGGGCGCATCCTCCCGCCGCAGGCCTTGCGCCGGCTCGCCGCGCCGCAGCAGCGCCAGCCGCGCCTCGAACCGCCCGCGCATGTTCTCGAGAAACGCGCTCGACGCGGCCAGGTATTGTTCCAGCATCTCCGCCGCCAGATCGATCTCCACCACCGGTTCGCCCGCGGTGGTGAAGCGCTTCAGCGCCCGCGAATCCTCGGCCAGCGCCAGTTGGACGCGATGCAGATCGGCCAGATGGCGGGCGAGGCGTTCGCGCATGGCGCGAACCTCGTCGGGGCGCGGGTCGGCGGTCATGCCGCCAGCATGGGCACGGCGGGGTTAACGAAACCCTGCCGCGCCCGCGCCGGGGCGACTCCGGCCGCGATCAGAAAATCTTGTTGATGAGGTCGCTGCCGAGGCCGAACCCGGCACCCATCTCGATGGCCCGGCCGAAGCCGGAGTTGAGGAAGCCGCCCAGCATCCCGCCGATCCCGCCGCCCTGGCCCTGGTAGCCGCCCGGCGGCTGGCCGGCCGGCGGATAGCCGGGCTGCTGCGGGTAGCCCTGGGGCGGCGCGCCCGGCACCGGCGCGCCCCAGCCGGCCCCGGAAGCCGGCACCGAGGTCAGCGCCTGGCTCTGATTGGCGACGAAGCCATGCACCGCGGTGAGCAGCGCGCCCACCTGGTTCTGCTCGGCCTGCATCGCCAGCGCGATCTCGCGCAGATCGAGCAGCCATTCGCGGGCGTCCGCGTTGCCGCCCTTGGCGGCCTCCTGCAACTTGCCGGCGAGCGTGGTCAGGTTCTGCACCGTCTGCTGCGCCTGGGTCTGAAGCTGGCTGTATTGCTGGTCGATGGTGGCGACGTCCATGTCCGGTCTCCCTGGGTTGCCGACGGATCGGGCGGCGGCGTTATCGCCGATTTCGCCGCGCCGCGCCATCGGTGCGGCGCCGCGCGCGGCTCCACCCGGCGGGGCGGAGCGGCCGCAAGCGGGCGGGTTTCACAGAGATGTGAAGCCACCCGCCCCGGCGGTGCCGCTCAGCCCAGCAGCGCCTGCGCGCAGGCATCCAGGATCGCGTCGGTATCCATCCCGTATTCGCGGTAGAGATCGGGAATATCCCCGGCCTGGCCGAAATGGTCCGGGCCCAGCGGCACCACTCGCTGGCCACGCACCGCGCCCAGCCAGGCATGGGTGGCCGGATGCCCGTCCAGCACCGTCACCAACGCCGCCTCCGGCGCCAACGGCGCGAGCAGCGTCTCCACATGCGAGACCGCGCCCCGCTCGCCCCGCCGCCGCGCCCGTCCCGCCGCCAGCCAGCCGGCGTGCAGCCGATCGGGGCTGGTGATCGCCAGCAGCCCCGCCCCCGCCGCTTCGGCGGCGAGTTCGGCGAAGGCCGCCGTCGCCTCCTCCGCCACCGGCCCTTGATACGCCAGCGCGATCCGCGCCCCCGGCGCCGGCGGCACCACCCAATGCCCGCCGGCGATCACCGCCGCCGCATCCAGAGCCCGTTCCGGCTGCGACAACTGGCGGGTGGACAGGCGCAGCCACACCGCCGATCCGTCCGGCGCCTGCATATGCGCGAGCGCGTGACGCAGCAGGATCGCGAGCTCATCGACATGCGCCGGCTCGAAACTGGCCAGCCGGTCGGCCGCCATGCCGATCAGCGGGGTGTTGACCGACTGGTGCTGCCCGCCCTCCGGCGCCAGGGTCAGGCCGGAGGGCGTGGAGACCAGCAGGAACCGCGCATCCTGGTAGCAGGCGTAGATCAGCGCATCGAGGCCGCGGTTGACGAAGGGATCGTACACCGTGCCGATCGGCAGCAGCCGCGCCCCGGTCATGGCGTGCGCCAAGCCGGCGGCACCAAGCAGCAGAAACAGGTTCTGCTCGGCGATGCCGAGCTCGACATGCTGGCCCTTGGGCGACATCCCCCAGCGCTGGGCGGAGGCGAGCTTGGCGTCGCGGAACACGTCGTTGCGGGTGTGCCGGTCGAAGATGCCGCGCCGGTTCACCCACGGCCCCAGGTTGGTGGAGACCGTCACATCCGGGCTGGTGGTGACGATATGCTGGGCGAGTTCGCGGTACTCGCCCTGGCCGCGGCCGAGCTCGGCCAGGATCTCGCCGAACCCGCCCTGGGTGGACATCCGCCGTCCGGCGGATCTCGGCGCCGGCAGCGCCGGCGGCACCACGACCGTCGGCGCGCGCAGCGACCGCCCCTCCGGCGCCAGCTTGGTGGCGAAGGGGGCGGCGGCCACCAGCGCCGCCATCGCCTCCGGGTCGGCGTCCAGCCCCTCCCACAGATCCCACTCGTGGCCCGGGCGGATGCCCATCGCGGCGCGGAACACCTCCATCTGCTCCGGCGTCATCATGCCGGCGTGGTTGTCCTTGTGGCCGGCGAACGGCA
>DAHWNE010000339.1 GCA_027340195.1 Acetobacteraceae bacterium
GCAGGTAGTCGTCGGTCAGCAGCGCGGCGAGCTCGGCCGCGGCGCCGCAGGGAATGTCCAGCGGGCGCAGGATCGCGAGCCACTCGGCGGTGGTGCGCGCGGTCAGCCCCTCGGCCATGGCGCCGTAGAGCGCATCGACATGCTCGGCGCGTGCGGCCAGGGTGGCGAAGCGCGGATCGGCGGCCAGATCCGGCCGGTCCAGCGCCGCGAACAGCCGGGCGTATTGGGCATCGCTCACGCAGATGACGGAGATGAACCCGTCGCGCGTGGCATAGGGGCGGCGATGCGGGCTGAGCATCCGCGGGTAGCCGACGCCGAGTTCGGGGCGGTCGGTGACGGCGCCCCAGAGATGCTCGATCAGCAGGAAGGACAGCATGGTCTCCATCATCGTCACATGCACCGCCTGGCCGCGCCCGGTGCGCTCGCGGGCGTAGAGCGCCATGCCGATCGCCGAGGCCAGCGCCTGGCCGGTGAGCTTGTCCACCACCACGGTGGGGAAATAGCGCGGCGCCCCCGGCTTTCCCGCCTCGGGCGGCCCGGCGTTCAGCGCCGCTGCCCCGCTCATGCCCTGGATCAGGTCGTCATAGGCGGGGTACTCGGCCATCGAGCTGCCCTCGCGGAAGCCGGTGGCGGCGGCGTGGATCAACCGCGGATGACGCGGGCCGAGGCTGGCATAGTCGAGCCCCAGCCGCGCCGCCGCGCCGAGGCGCATGTTGTGGACGAACACATCGGCCCCCGCGATCAGCCGGTCGAGCGCCGCCCGCGCCGCCGGGCGCCGGAGATCCAGCACGACGGAGCGCTTGTTGCGGTTGAGGGTGGCGAAATAGGCGCCCATGCCCGGGGTCCGCGACGGGCCGATCTGGCGGGTGGCGTCGCCCTCCGGGGTTTCCACCTTGATGACGTCGGCGCCCATGTCGCCCAGGGTCTGGGTGGCGAGCGGGCCCAGCACGATGCTGGTCAGGTCGATCACCCGCACCCCGGAAAGCGGTCCGCTTCTGGGTTCCATCGCGCATCCTCCGTCTGGTCGGGGCCAGCGTGCGATGACGGCAGGATCGTGGCAATCCGCCCGCGCCCTTGGAGGGGCTTGCATGTGCCGGCGGCGCTTGGCGCGCGGGGCGGTTCGGGGTTGACTGGCATTCATGGTCACCCTCGCGCCCCGACGCCGCGTTTCCACCCGCACCGTGGCGCTGATCGTCGCCAGCTCCATGCTGATGGAGCAGCTGGACGGCACCGTGCTGGCCACCGCCCTGCCCACCATGGCGCGCAGCTTCCATACCGCGCCGCTGCACATGAACATCGCGCTCACCTGCTACCTGCTGACGCTGGCGATGTTCATCCCGGCTTCGGGCAAGATGGCCGACCGGTTCGGCAGCCGCACGGTGTTCCGGGCCGCCATCGGGATCTTCACCCTGGGGTCCATCCTGTGCGGGCTGTCGGGGAACCTGGCCGAGCTGGTGGCGGCGCGGATGCTGCAAGGGCTGGGCGGGGCGATGATGTCGCCGGTGGGGCGGCTGGTGCTGCTGCGCACCGCCTCGAAGGCCGAGCTGGTCTCGGCGATGGCCTGGCTGATGATCCCGGCCACCATCGGGCCGATCCTGGGGCCGCCGTTGGGGGGCTTCATCGTCACCTACACCTCGTGGCGCTGGATCTTCTTCATCAACGTGCCGATCGGGCTGACCGGGATCACCCTGGTCAGCCTGTTCATCGAGGACATGCGCGAGACCGCGCGCACCCCGTTCGACCTGGTCGGGCTGGCGCTGTCCGGGGCGGCGCTGGCCTGCTTGTTGTTCGGCATCGAGATGGCCGCGCGCGGCGCCGGCACCCCGGTGCTGACCTTCGGGCTGATGGCCGCGGGCATCGGGGTGGGCGCGCTCTATCTGGCCCATGCGCGGCGGTTGGAACACCCGATCCTGGATTTCCGCCTGCTGAGGTTCACCACCTTCCGGTTTTCCGTCATGTCGGGGGCGTTTTCGCGCATCGGCGCGGGGGCGACGCCGTTCCTGCTGCCGATGATGATGCAGCTGGGGTTCGGATATTCGGCGGCGCGGTCGGGGCTGATTACCTTCGCCGGGTCGGTGGGGTCGCTGGCGATGCGGGCGGTGGCGCCGGGCATCCTGCGCCGGCTGGGGTTCCGCCCGGTGATGACCTGGATCGGCTTCCTGGCGACCGCGCTGCTGATGGCGGATGCGGGGTTCCGCCCGTCCTGGCCGGACGCCGCGATCTATGCCGTGCTGATCGCGGGCGGGTTCTTCCAGTCGCTGATGTTCATGGCGTACAACACCATCGCCTACGCCGAGGTGCCGCGGCCGGAGATGTCGGCGGCGACCAGCTTCTACACCACCCAGCAGCAGATGATGCTTTCGCTCGGGATCGCGATTTCGGCGGCGGCGCTGGCCGGGTCGATGGCGGTGCGGGGGCACGCGGCGCCGGAGCTGTCCGATTTCTCGATCGCGTTCCTGGTGGTGGGGGGGCTGGCGATGCTGGCGCCGGTGGTCTCGCTGCGGCTGGACCCGCGGGCGGGGGAGGAGCTGAGCGGGCACCATGCGCTCCCGACGCCGGCTGCTGCGTCGGCGATCGGGGCGGCGGCGCCGGCGCGGGAGGGGTAGCTTGGCGTTGCGCCGGCTTGGACGCGCTTTGACCCGCCCCCGCCCAGGCGATACAGGCGCCCAGCACCAGGGGCACCCCGCATGGACCTGAAAGACCACATCCGCGGCATTCCGGATTTCCCGAAGCCGGGCATCCTGTTCTACGACATCTCCACCCTGCTGCGGCACGCCGACGCTTGGCAGGTGGCGATGGGGCGGATGGCGCGCGCGGTGCTGCCCTATCAGCCCGACTTGCTCGCCGGCATCGAAAGCCGCGGCTTCCTGATCGCCGCGCCGCTGGCGCTGAAACTCGGCTGCGGCTTCGTCATGCTGCGCAAGCGCGGCAAGCTGCCCGGGGCGACCACCGGCCTCGACTACGCGCTGGAATATGGCTCCGACCGGATCGAGATTCAGGCCGACGCCGTCTCCCCCGGGCAGCGGGTGGTGGTGGTCGATGACCTGCTCGCCACCGGCGGCACGCTGGCCGCCGGCATCGCCCTGCTGCGCGCCGCCGGCGCGGAGGTCCCGGCGGCGGCGGCGCTGATCGAACTCACGTTCCTGGGCGGCCGCGCCCGGCTGGACGTCCCGTTCCAGTCCCTGGTGGCGTACGACGAGTAGCGCCTATCCGGCCTCGCGGGTGCGGGTGCGCAGGGTCACGAACTCCTCCGCCGCGGTGGGGTGGATGCCGATGGTGCGGTCGAAATCCGCCTTCGTCGCCCCCATCGCCACGGCGATGCCCAGGCCCTGCATGATCTCGGGCGCGTCCTCGCCCAGCATATGCGCGCCCAGCACCCGGCCCGAGGCCTGATCGACCACCAGCTTCATCAACGACTTCCGGGGCCGCCCCGAAAGCGTGTGGCGCATCGGGGTGAAACGGCTGACATAGACATCCACCTTGCCGCGGGCGGCGGCGGCTTCCTCGGACAGGCCCACGGTGGCGACCGGCGGGGTGGAGAACACCGCGGTCGGCACGTTTTCCAGCGAGATCCGCCGTGGCTTGCCCCCGAACAGGCTGTCGGCGAGCGCGTGGCCCTCGGCGGTGGCGACCGGGGTCAGGTTGAGCCGGTCGGTCACGTCGCCGATGGCGAAGATATGCGGCACGTTGGTGCGCAGATGCGAATCCACCGCCACCGCGCCGCTGGGGGTGACGGCGACGCCGGCCGTGTCGAGGCCGAGGTTTTCGGTGGCCGGGCGGCGGCCGGTGGCGAAGAACACCAGGTCGGCGGCGATCGCCCCGCCGGTGCTGAGCGTCAGCCGGTGTCCCGCTCCGTCCGCCTCGATGCGCTCGGGCGTTACGCCTGGGTGCAGGGTCACGCCGTTGGCGGCCAGCGCCTCGGCCAGCGCCTCGCGCAGGTCGTGGTCGAACCCGCGCAGCGGTAGCGGCGCGCGATAGACCAGGTCCACCGCGGCGCCGAGGGCGGCGAAGATGCCGGCGAACTCGACCGCGATATAGCCGCTGCCGAGGATGGCCACCCGGCGCGGCAGCCGCGGCAGGTAGAAGGCGTCGTCGGAGACGATGCCGCGTTCCGCCCCCGGGATGGGAAGCCGGGTGGGGTGGCCGCCGGTGGCGATGACGATCCGCTCGGCGGTGACCGTCCGGCCGCCGACATCGAGGCTATTGGGGCCGGTCAGGCGGGCACGGGCGTCGAAGATGGTGGCGCCGGCGCCGTCCAGCAGCTTGCGGTAAATGCCGGCGAGGCGGGTGATCTCCCGGTCCTTGGCGGCCAGGAGCTTGGACCAGTCATGCGGCCCCTTGCGGATGGACCAGCCGAAGCCGGCGGCGTCCTCGGCCCAGGCGCCGTATTCGCCGGCCTGCACCAGCAGCTTCTTGGGCACGCAGCCGATATTCACGCAGGTGCCGCCCCAGAACCGGTCCTCGGCGATGCCGACGCGCGCGCCGTGTCCGGCGGCGATGCGCGCGCAGCGCACCCCGGCCGAGCCGCCGCCGATCACGAAAAGGTCGAACTCCATCCGTTGGCACCTGTCTCCGGTTCCGCCGGATGAAAGGCGGAACCGGGGGATCAGGCAAGCCCGGGGTTATTTGGGCAGCGCGTCGTCGCGGGTCTCGCGCCGCATCAGCATGGCGACGACGCTGATGAGGGCGGCGCCGGTCATCACCGCCGAGGCGGTGGCGAAGCCGAACGGGCCGACGCCGGAGATGACGGTGCTGAGGCCGCACATCATGATCGTGCCGCGCCGGCCGAAGGTGTCGGCCAGGAACCCGAACGCCACGTAGCCGGCGATGCCCGGCTTGTGCAGCAGCATCGCCTGGATGGTGGGCAGCCAGAGCTGGCTGGTCCAGATGGCGAGCGGCGAGTCGAGCACGAACAGCACGCCCACCGGCGTGGTGTAGCGGTTCTGCGCGGTGAACAGCTGCGGCCAGGAGAAGTTCAGGAACTCGTGATCCTCGGCGGTGCCTTCCCTGGTGGCCACGAGGGCTTCGCGGCGGGCGCGGCCGGCGGCGAAATGTTCCGGAATCGTCGGAGGGCGGTTGTTCCCGCGCCGCTCCCTCCGCACGCCCTGGCCCGGCGGCGGGG
>DAHWNE010000199.1 GCA_027340195.1 Acetobacteraceae bacterium
CAGAGGCTGCACGCTCTTGTCGCGCAGCTGGGCTGGCTGCGCCCGGGCGTGAACGCGGGCCTCATCACCCTGCCGCGCGAGGGCGCCAACAAATACGTCACCCAGACCGCGCGCGACGTGATCCTGACCCATGAATTGTCGCACGGGGAGTTCTTCTCCAACCCCGCCTACCGCGCCTATGTGCGCCATTTCTGGCGTCACGACCTGACCGCCGCCCAGCGCGAAGCGGTGCGGCATTTCCTCGGCAGCGAGGAATACGACACCAGCGACGAGACGCTGATGATGAACGAGATGCAGGCCTATCTGATGTTCACCCGCAACCCGGAGTTCTTCCAGGCGAGCGACGTCGGCATGACGCCCGACGAGCGGCGGAGGCTGCAGAACCGCTTCGTCGCCGGAATGCCGGTGGGCTGGCTGCGCAACCGGCTGGTGGCGCTGGATGCCGCCGACCGCGCGGTGGTTCAGATCACCCCGCCGGCCGACAGGCGGTCCAGCTCCGCCGGTTCCAGGCCGAGCCACCTGCAATAGACCGCCGCGTTGTCCTGCCCCGGCGCCGGACTCGGCCGGTACTCCGGCTCCGCCGCGCCGTGCAGGCGCAGCGAGGACATCGGTAGCACCACCTCGCCGAACTCCGGATGGGTGATCCGACGCAGGAAGCCGCGTTCGTGCATATGCGGGTCCTCCATCACCTCGGCGACGTCGCGCACCGGCGCGCAGGGGATGCGCAGCCGCTTGGTGATGGCGAAAATCTCGTAGCGGCCGAGCCGGCTGGTCCATTCGGTGACCAGCGCGTCCACCGCCTCCATGTTGGCCACCCGCGCCGGGTTGGTGGCGAAGCGCGGGTCCTCGGCCAGCGCCTCCTGCCCCATCGCGGCGAGCAGGTTGCGCCAATGCGCTTCCGTCACGACATGGATCGCCACCCAGCCGTCGGCGGCGCGATAGGCGTTGTAGGGCGCGCTGTTGAGCGCGGCCTGGCGGTTCCCTGCGCGCGGCGGCACCTTGCCGGTGCGGACCCGGTATTCCATCGGCGAGGCGAGGGCGGGATAGACCGTCTCCTGCATCGCCACCTCCACCTTCTGCCCGCGCCCGGTGCGGGTGCGGTGGAACAGCGCGGTCATGATGGCGCCGTAGAGATGGATGCCGCCCATCATGTCGACCAGGGTCGGACCGGCCTTCATCGGCGGCCCGTCCGGCGCGCCGGTCACGCTCATGATCCCGGAGGCGGCCTGAATGGTGAAATCCATCGCCAGATTGTCCCGATCCGGCCCGGAGATGCCGAAGCCCGAGCCGGTGGCATAGACCAGCGCCGGATTGACCGCGGCCAGCGCGTCGTAGCCGACGCCGAGACCGTCCAGGGTCCCGGGGGAGAAATTCTCCAGCACCACATCGGCCCGTTCGGCCATGCGCAGCAGCAGCGCCTTGCCCTCGGGCGATTTCAGATTGAGCGTGACCGCCTCCTTGCAGCCGTTGAGCATGGCGAAGGAGAAGATCTGCGTCTTGCCCGGCTCGGCGCGGCGGCGCAGCGGCTCGCCCCCCGGCGGCTCGATCTTGATGACCCGCGCGCCGGCGCGGGCGAGCAGGTAGGTGCAATAGGGGCCCTGAAAAATCTGGCCGAAATCGAGCACGACGATCCCGTCGAGCGGCAGCGCGGACATCCTGGATTCCTGCGGCGAAGGGAAGGGGGGCGGCGCGTGCCGCCCCCGCAAACCGATTTCAGGTGGAGTAGTCGGAGAACGCCACCCCGGCGAACCGCGCCCGGTAGTCGGTGCGCACGTTCACCACCGCGACCATGCCGGCATCCACCTTGGCCTGGGCACGTTCCAGCGCGGGGCGGATGTCTTCGGGCTGGGTGACGTATTCGCCGTAGCCGCCGAGGGCCTCGCACATCTTGTCGAAGCGGGTGTAGCCCAGGTCGCGGCCGGGCTTCTCGCGCTTCGGATCGGCGGTCCATCCGCCGTTGAGCGAGATCACCACCAGGATCGGGATCTTGTGGCGGATCGCGGTGTCGAGTTCCATCGCGTTCAGCCCGAAGCTGCCGTCGCCATGGACCACGATCACCTGCTTGTCCGGGCAGGCGACCTTGGCGCCGACGCCGAACGGCAGGCCGACGCCCATGGTGCCGAAGGGGCCGGAGTTCAGCCGGTGCCCGGGCGCGAAGGTGGGCATGGTCTGGCGCCCGAAATTCAGCGTCTCCTGCCCATCGACGCACAGGATCGCGTCGCGGTTGGCGAAGTTCTTCACCTCCTCGAGCAGGCGCACCGGGTGGATATCGCCGTCCTCGGCGTATTTGTTGGCCCCGGCGCCGGCGCGCTTGGCCGCCTCGCCGTCCGCCAGTTTCTGCCGCCAGGCCTTGTAGCTGTCCTGGGTGATGCGCCCGCCGATGCCGTCCAGCACCTGTTGCAGCACCATCTTGCAGTCGCCCACCACCGGGATATCGACATAGCGGGCGGCGGTCGCGATCTCGTCCGGATCGATATCGATGCGCGCGATCTTCGCGTTGGCCCCGAAGCGCGGCGGCGCGGCGTGGCCGATGATGTAGTTCATGCGCGTGCCCAGAACCACGATCAGATCGGCGTCGCGGAACGCCGAGGAGCGCATGGTCAGGTAGGAGCACGGGTGATCGTCCGGCACCACGCCGCGGCCCTGCGGGGTGGTGTAGAAGGGGATGCCGATCTTATCGACCAGCGCGTGCATCTCGGGCCAGGCGCGGGACCAGATCACGCCGCTGCCGGAGACCAGGATCGGCTGCTTCGCCGCGGCCAGCGCATCGACCAGCTTGGCCACCTGCGCGGGATTGCCGAGCGGGCGCGCATCCAGCAACGGCCGGCCGGCGAAGGACCAATCGACCTGATCCTCCTCGATCTTCTGATACAGGATGTCGCCCGGGAAATCGAGATAGACCGGGCCGGGCTTGCCCGACATCGCCTTCTGGAACGCGAAGTTCACCTGCTGCGGGATGCGCTTGAGGTTGTGGATGCGGTCGGCGTATTTCACGCAGCCCCGCATGATCGCCATCTGGTCGATCTCCTGGAACACCTGCCGGCCGAACTGGCTGATCGGGCTCGATCCGCCGATCGCCACCACCGGGCAGCAATCGATCAGCGCGTTGGCGACACCGGTGACCAGATTGGTCACCCCGGGGCCGGAGGCGGCCATGCAGACCGACGGTTTCTGCAGCAGCCGGCTATACGCCTGGCAGGAGAACGCCGCCGCCTGCTCGTGGCGGACATCGATCATGCGGATGCCCTCCTTCACGCAGGTCGCCTCGGCCAGCAGCATCGGCCCGCCCATGATGAAGAACAGGTCCTCGACCCCTTCCTTCTTCAGGCATTTGGCCAGGATTTCCGAGCCCGTCAGTTCCGCCATGTCCGTCTCTCCCTCGTGGACAGTTCCGTTCAACCGATGACGCCGTCGCGCCGCAGCGCGCCGGCCGCTTCCGCATCGAGGCCCAGCCAATGGTCCAGCACCTCCGCGTTGTGCTGGCCCAGCAGCGGCGCGGGGCGCAGCTCCGGCGGGCGGCCGGAGAAGCGCACCGGCCAGGTGGTCATCTTGTAGGGCCCGATGGTCGGGTGCTGCACCGTCTGCATGATGCCGCGCGCCTCGAAGCTGGGATCGGCGATCAGCTCGGAGGTATCGAGCACCGCCCCGGCGGGGATGCCGGCGGCGCCGATGATGCGCATCGCCTCGTGCTTGTCGTGCCGGCGGGTCCAGTCGGCGACCATCGCCTCCACCTCCGCCTCGTGGGCGAGGCGGGCTTCCGGGGTGTCGTAGCGCGGATCGCCGATCAGGTCCTCGCGCCCGATCACGCCGAGCAGGCGGCGCCAGTGCTCGGGGTTGGCGCGCGAGGTATAGACATAGACGTAATCGTTCGGCCCGCCGGGCTTGCAGGGGAAGATGCCCATCGGCGGGTTGCGCGCGAGCACGCTGCCCGAGCCGGCCCGGTGCGCCGCCCGCCCGGTGCGGGTCTGGGTGGCGAAGGCGCCGCGGATGTATTGCAGCATGGCATCCTGCATCGCCACCTGGAGATGCTCGCCCTCGCCGGTGCGGGCGCGGCGGTAGAGCGCGCCGAGGATCGAGATCGCGAGCAGCATCCCGGTGCCGGTATCGCCGATGGTGGGCCCCGGCTTCAGCGGCGGGCCGTCGGCCTCGCCGGTGACG
>DAHWNE010000217.1 GCA_027340195.1 Acetobacteraceae bacterium
GGGTCGCAGCCTTGGGCCTCGCGGCACGCCGGCGGCGCGCCCAGGTGGGGTGAAGCGCACGCCGGGCCGCGCCATGCGCCGCATCCGCGGCGAGGCTCGAATTGCCCCGTTCCGTGGTCACGATTACTGCAGGCCTGTCCCCGAACCCGCCCGGCGGTCGTGATGATCTCGTCCGTCATCGGTCGGCGGGCTCGCATTCGCTCAGGCCACAAAATGAAACCGACGCCACGGATGGCGGTCGCAGGCGAAGGGATCGGACATCACCCATGATCGGAACAAGCCTCTCGCCGTGCGCGGCGGCGCGGTCCGGCACGCGCTGACGGTGCCGCGGCGCCGCGACCGTCGCGCGTTGCCCCTCCCCCCCTTCGATCCGCCACGGCCGCGGCGCCGCGCACCCCGATCACCGAGGCGGATCGGCGCTTGACGCCGCCGTCCGCCGCCGCACATACGCCGTCATGCGCAATTTTTCCGATCTCTCCGAACGCGAAGTCCTCGCCCTGGCGATCGCCAACGAGGAGGAAGACGCCCGCATCTACGCCGACATCGCGGAGGGGCTGCGCGAGACCTACCCGGCCTCGGCGCGCGTGTTCACCGAGATGCTGACGGAGGAGGGCGATCACCGGCGCCGCCTGATCGAACTCTACCGGCAGAAATTCGGCGAGCATATCCCGCTGATCCGCCGCCAAGACGTACGCGGCTCCCTGACCCATAAGCCGATCTGGCAGATCCGCCCGCTCGGGCTGGACGCGGTGCGGGCGCTGGCCGAAAGCATGGAGCTCGAAACCCAGCGCTTCTACCGCCGCGCCGCCGCGCGCACCTCGGACGCCTCGATCCGCTCGCTGCTCGGCGATCTCGCCGACGCGGAGGCGCATCACGAGGCGCTGGCCGAGCAGCTGACCGCGGCCAACCTGACCGAGGGCGCGCGCGACGAGGAAGCGCATGCCGAGCGCCGCCAATTGCTGCTGCGGGTGGTGCAGCCGGCACTGGCCGGGCTGATGGATGGATCGGTCTCCACCCTCGCCCCGGTCTTCGCCTCGGCGCTGGCGACCGGCAAATCCTGGGATGCGTTCCTGGTCGGGCTCGCCGCCTCGATCGGCGCCGGCATCTCGATGGCCTTCGCCGAGGCGCTGTCCGACAACGGCAGCCTCACCGGGCGTGGGGCGCCGGTGGTGCGCGGCCTCATCACCGGGCTGATGACGATGCTGGGCGGCATCGGGCACACGCTGCCGTTCCTGATCGCCGATTTCCATGTCGCCCTGGTGGTGGCTGTCGCGATTGTCATCCTGGAACTCGCGATCATCGCCTGGGTGCGGTGGAAATACATGGACACGCCGCCTATCTCGGCGGCGTTCCAGGTGATGGTGGGCGGGGCGCTGGTGTTCGCCTGCGGGATCCTGATCGGCAGCAGTTGAAGGATTCCGCATGGCCCGGTTCGATCCTGCCCGCGTGCGGGCAGCGCGCTACGACGCGACCTCGATCACGCTCCACTGGACCACCGCCGCGCTGGTCGCGGCACTCTGGCTGATCGGCCAGACCATCGGGTTTTTCCCGCGCGGCGGCCTCCGGGCCGGCTACCTGGCGCTGCATATCACCCTCGGCGTCACGCTCGCGCTGGTGCTGGTGTTTCGCTTGGCGTGGCGGCGCTGGGGCGCGACGGAGGTGCCGGAGCTGGGCGGCAGGCTGCTGGCCGGGATGGCGCGGGCCGGGCATATCGCGCTCTACGGGTTGCTGCTGCTGGCGGTCACGCTCGGCGCGCTGACCGCGATCGGCCAGGGGGACAGTTTGTTCGGGCTGTTCACCCTGCCCTCGTTCGGCCTCGGCGGGCTGGCGCGTGAGTTCTGGAGCCTCCATGCGCTGGCCGCCAATGCGCTGCTCGCGCTGGCGGGCGTGCATGCGCTGGCCGCCCTCGGCCATCACGTCCTGCTGCGCGATGCGACCTTGCGCCGGATGCTGCCGGCGCGGATCGCGCGCGCCTTGCCACCACGCGAAGCCGGGGGGTAGCCTTTCGGCTTCCGCCGGCGCGCCCGGCCCCGCCGGAGGCGCGCCATGCCGGTCTGGATTCCCGTCACCATCACCGCGGCGCTGTTCCAGTGCTGGCGGACCGCCATGCAGCAGAAGCTGCGCGGCCTGTTCACCGTCAACGGGGCGGCGTTCATCCGCTTCCTGTATGGCGCGCCGGTCGCGTTGATCTATCTGGCCGGCGCGCTGCTGCTGACGCATACCGCGCTGCCCCGCCCGGGTCCGGGGCTGCTGGCGCTGGCCGCCGGCGGCGGGCTGATGCAGATTATCGGCACCAATCTGCTCATCATGGCGTTCGGGTTCCGCAATTTTGCGGTCGGCAGCGCCTATGCCAAGACCGAGGCGATGCAGACCGGGCTGATCGCCCTGGTGGTGCTGCACGAGCAGCTCGCGCCGCTGGCCTGGGGCGGCATCGGGGTGGGGCTGGCGGGGGTGCTGGTGCTGTCGCTGGGCGGGCGCGGGCTGCGGGGGCGCGAGATTCTGGCCGCCACCGTGCAGCCGGCCGCGCTTTGCGGGCTGGGGGCGGGGTTCTTCCTGGGCGGCACCGGGGTGGTCATCAAGCTCGCCACCCATCACGTGGCGGCGCACAGCCTGCTGGTGCGCGCGCTGTTCGTGCTGGCGGCGATGACCCTGATCCAGACGGTGATGCAGGGCGCCTACCTGGCCTGGCGGGATCCGGCCGAACTGGCGAAATCCTTCCGCGAGTGGCGCAAGGCCGGCTGGGTGGGGCTGCTGTCGGCCTCCGGCTCGGCCTGCTGGTTCACCGGCTTCGCGCTGACCGACGTCGCGCTGGTGCGGGCGCTGGGGCAGATCGAGGTGGTGTTCACCCTCGGCTTCAGCCGGTTCTACCTGGGGGAACGGCTGAAGCGCGCGGAGATCGGCGGCATCTTGCTGGTGGTGGCGGGGGTGCTGATGGTGGTGGCGAGCGGGGCGTGACGCGCCGGGATCAGTACCCCAGCGCGCAGCCGTCCTTGCGCGGCTCGGAGCCGGCCACCAGCACGCCGCGGGCGCGATCGATCCAGATCGCCTGGGCGCCGCCGTGCGGCCGCTCCACCAATTCCAGCGTGTGACCGAGCCGGCTCAGCTGGTCGCAGATCGCCGGCGGGATGCCGCGTTCCACCTGCACCTTGCCGCCGATCGGCATCAGCCGCGGCGCGTCCATCGCTTCCTGGATATCGAGGCCGAACTCGAAATGGTTGGTCAGGAACAGCGAATGGCCCATCGGCTGGAAGAACCCGCCCATCACGCCGTACGGCATCACCGCCTCGCCGTTGCGCATCAGCATCCCCGGGATGATGGTGTGCAGCGGGCGCTTGCCTGGCGCGATGCAGTTCGGATGGCCACGTTCGACGCGGAAGCCGAAGCCGCGGTTCTGCAGCATCACGCCCGATCCCCGGGCCAGGATGCCGGAGCCGAATCCCTCGAACAGCGAGTTGATGAAGCTGCACGCATTGCCGTCGCGGTCCACGACGCAGAGATAGACGGTGTCGCGGTGGCGCGGCAGCACCGCCTCGCCGGCGGCGGGCAGGTCGCGGAGCGCGGCGCGGTCGTCGATCAGGGCGCGCAGCGCGGCGTGATAGGCGGGGTCCAGCAGGTGGCGCACCGGCACGTCCACCTGCGACGGGTCGGCGACGAAGGCGTTGCGGTCGCGGTAGGCGAGCCGGGCGGCCTCGATATGGCGGTGGAAGCGCAGCGCGGAGATCGGGCCGTCGGGCGGGGTCGGCAGCCCGTCGAGGATGCCGAGGATCATCAGCGCCGCCACGCCCACCCCGTTGGGCGGGCATTGATACGCATCGAACCCGCGCCAGGCGAGGGTGATCGGGTCCACGAAATTCGCCCCGCCGAGGCCGGCGGCGAAATCCTCCTCGGTGTGCAGCCCGCCGCGGGCGCGGAGCGCGGCGACCATGTCGGCCGCCACCGCGCCCTGGTAGAACGCCTTGGGGCCGTGGCGGGCGATCAGGCGCAGCGTTTCCGCCAGGGCGGGCTGGCGGAAGATCGTGCCCGGGCGCGGCGCGGCGCCGTCCGGCAGGAACGGGGCGGCATCGTTGCGGCGCAGCTTGCCTTCCAGCCGGGCCCAGTCCCAGGCGACCTTGTCGGCGACCGGCCAGCCCTCGGCGGCGAAACGGATGGCCGGCTGGAGCAGCTCGTCCAGCCCCTTGCGCCCATGCGCGGCGAGCAGCGTGGCCCAGGCGTCGATCGCGCCCGGGATGGTGACGGAATGGGCCGAGGTGTTCTCGATCTCGGCGATGCCGTGCGATTCATACCAGTCGATGCTGGCGGCGGCGGGGGCGCGGCCGGAGCCGTTGAGGGCGATCACCTTGCCGGCGCCGGCCGGGGCATAGAGGCAGAAGCAATCCCCGCCGATGCCGGTGGATTGGGGTTCGATCACGCAGAGCACGGCGGCGGCGGCGACCGCGGCGTCGAGCGCGTTGCCGCCGGCGCGCAGCACATCGAGCGCGGTGAGGGTGGCGGCGGGCATGGAGGTGGCCGCCATGGCCTGGGTGGCATAGACCTGACTGCGGCCGGGGAGGTGAAAGTCGCGCATCGGGGCTCCGGGGGTGGGACGGGTGGGGCGTGATATCAGGTGAAATCGGTCAGGGGCAGCACCCGCGCCGCGCCGCCGGCGGCCTTGCGGGCCAGGCGCAGATCCGCGGTGACGAAGGCGCGCCCGGTCGTTTCCGCCAGCGCCAGGTAGGTCGTATCATAGGCCGGATGATCCAGCGCGATCGCCAGCGCGGTCGCGCGGTCCAGCAGCCGGCGCATCGGCACCAGGTCGATCTCGGCCCGCTCCAGCAGCCGTGCCGCCAGCCCCGCCTCGCGCGCGCTGATCTCTCCCAGCCGCTGCTTGCGCCACAGGATATTGGCGCACTCCGCGACCAGCAGATCGGGCGCAATCAGCTCATGGCCCAGCAACGCGAGCGCCGCCTCGGTGCCCGGTTCGGCGATCACCCATTTGATCGCGACCGAGGCATCCACCACATAGGCGGCCACCGCTAACGGCCGTCACGCGCGTCGCGCAGCAGAACCTCCGCCGGCGTGTGCCGGCGCCCGGCGGTCAGGGCCCGCAACTCGGCGGCAAGATCGGCAAACCCGGGCTCGGGCTCCCCGGCCAGGGCGGTGCGCAGAATCTCCCGCACCTCGGCCTCGGCCGACCGACCATGCGCCGCCGCGCGGCGCTTCAGCCGGCCGACGATCTCAGGCTCCAGATTGCGGATGCTGAGGCTGGCGGACATGGCGGGACCCCGCGAGAGATGAGAGCAGTGATGGCATTGATAGCGAGGGAGGAGGAGGAAGGCAAGGGGAACGTCACTCGGCGTCGCGGAACACCGGGGCGCGCTTCTCCAGGAACGCCCGCTTCGCCTCCATCGCATCCGGCGTCCGCGACAGCGCCATGGTCATGTCCTGCTCGAACCGGTAGCCGTCGCGCAGCGACATCTCGGCGATGGTGTTCAGCGAATGCTTGGCCATCCGCACCGCGGTCGGGCTGAGGGCGGCGATGCGCGCCGCGATGGCGCGCGCCGCCGGCATCAGCTCGGGCAGCGGGACGCAGGCCTCCACCACGCCGCGGCGGTAGAGCTCGGCCCCGCTCAGCCGCTCCCCGGTGAACATCATCCGCCGCACCGCGGAATGGCCCAGCAGGCGCATGGCGTGCCGGCAGCCGCCCATCAGCCCGACGGTGACTTCCGGCAGGCCGAGCTCGGCCTCCTCGGCGGCCACCAGGATGTCGCAGCTGGCCACCAGCGCCAGGCCCGCGCCCAGCGCCGGACCGTTGATCGCCGCGATCACCGGCTTCGCGCATTCCATGATGGCGTGATAGCTCTCCCGCGCGCTGCGCAGGTGCTGGCGATCCCCGCCCGGCACCGGCGCGGCGGCGGCGCGCGCCTTGATGTCGGCCCCGGCCGAGAACACCCGCCCCGCCCCGGTCAGGATCACCACCCGCGCCGCCGGCGTGTCGGACAATTCATCGAAGCAGAGCGCGATCTCATCCTGGGTGGCGCGCAGCTGCGCGTTCACCGGCGGACGATCGAGCGTGACGGTCGCGATATGATCGGCGATCTCGCAGCGCAGAGACTGGAACTTGGACATGGGCGGGACTCCTACAGCAGGGCAAGCCGGGCGGCGAGTTCGGACTCGGCGCGCCGCTGCGCCTGAGCGGCCAGTCTTGCGCCGGCGTTGGCGGCGCCGAACCCGCCATAGCCGTCGCGCTGCACCACCTCGCAGAAGAACCGGTCCTGGAAGGCGGCGGTATAGGCCTGGTAATAGGGGCCGCCCTCGTCGCGGTCATACAGCAGGCCGAGCCCGCGCAGCCGTTCCAGCTCCGCGGGCGTCACATCGAGCCGGCCCGCCAGATCCTCGTAATAGGCCGGCGGCACCGGCAGCATCCGCGCCCCCCGCGCGCGCAGCCCGGCCACCGTGGCCGTGATATCGGCGCAGCCGAAGGCGATGTGATGCACCCCGGCGCCGGCATAGGCGGAGACGAAGCGCCCGGTCGCGGTCTCCCGGCTTTCCGAGATGTTGAGCGGCAGGCGGATGGTTCCCGCCGCATCGACCAGCGCGCGCGAGCGGATCAGCCCGTACGGGTCGGCCATCTCCACCAGCGCCTGCGGCAGCAGGCCGAACACCGCCTTGTAGAACAGCACGAAACTGTCCATCCGCCCGGCCGGCAGCGCCTGGGCGACGTGATCGATGCGCTCCAGCAGCGGCGGCGGGGCGGCGAGCGTCGGGTCCAGCACGAAATCATCGTCGTAGAGGCTCCGCCCGGGGGCGTCGGGGCCGACCAGGAAGATCAGGGTGCCGTCGGGGGCGCGCACCGCCGGGATTTGGCGCTCGCCGGCGCCGGTGCGTTCGTGCCAGGGAGGCGCGAGCAGGGCGGCGGCGCGCGCCTCCGCCCGCGCCGCGTCATCGACCCGGAACGCCATGGCGCAGACCGAGGGGCCGTGCAGGTGGAAATGCTCGGCCGCGGCGCTGTCCGGCTCGGCGTTGAGGATCAGGTTGGCGCGGCCCTGGCGATACAGCTCCACCGCCTTGGAGCGGTGCTGCCCGGCATAGGCGAAGCCCAGCGTGCCGAGGAACCGGGCGAGTTCGGCGCGGCTTTCGGCATCGACCGCGAATTCCAGGAACTCGATCCCGTCATAGCTGGCGGGCGGCGGCAGGGCGGCGGCGGGGACGGTCGGGCGCGCCTCGGCTTCCAGCAGGATCAGCGAGCGCAGCCCGTCGCGCGCGGTCAGTCGCGCGGGGGCGGCGCGCATGTCGTCGTTGAAGATTTCCAACGACAGCGGGCCGGCATAGCCGGCGTCCAGCACGTCGGCCAGGAATTTCGCCACCGGCAGCGCGCCCTGGCCGGGGAACAGGCGGAAATGCCGGCTCCAGGACAGCACATCCATCGACAGCGCCGGCGCGTCGGCGAGCTGAACGAAGGCGAGTTTGGCGGCGGGCACTTCGGCCAGCCCGGCCAGATCGTCGCCGGCCGCCAGCACATGGAAACTGTCGAGGATGAGCCCCAGCGCCGGATGCGCCGCCTGCCGCACGATCCGCCAGGCGTGACGCCATCGGTTGATGTGCCGGCCCCAGGCCAGCGCCTCGAAGCCGACGGCCAGGCCGCGCGCGGCGGCGCGTTCGGCGAGCGCGGCGAGGTCGGCGGCGGCGCGGGCGTCATCGGGCAGCGAGTCCGGGGCGACCGAGGAGCAGACCAGCATCAGCGGCGCGCCGAGCGCTTCCATCACGTCGAACTTGCGCTCGGCGCGGTCCAGGTTGCGGGCCAGGCGATCGGCGGGCACCGCCTCGAAATCCCGGAACGGTTGCCAGAGCGGGATCTCGAGGCCGAGATCGGCGGCGATGCGGCGGATATCGGCCGGCGTGCCGTCGAAGGTCAGCAGATCGGCGTCGAACAGTTCCACCCCGTCGAATCCGGCCCGGGCGGCGGCTTCCAGCTTGTCGGGCAGGGTGCCGGACAGGGTGACGGTGGCGATGGCGCGCTTGCGGCGCGGGATGGGGGCGGGCATCGGCGGGCTCCGGCGGGGGGCGGGATGTTACCGGG
>DAHWNE010000222.1 GCA_027340195.1 Acetobacteraceae bacterium
GCGACGGAAGATCACCTACTACCACGTGGAACTGGATAGCCACGACCTGCTGCTGGCCGAGGAGCTGCCGGCCGAGAGCTTCCTCGATTGCGGCAACCGCGGCATCTTCGAGAACGCCGCCGAACCCCTGATCCTGCACCCCGATTTCTGCGACCCCGCCGCCCAGGCCGCGCGTCGCCTGGCCGCCTCCTGCGCGCCGCTGACCGATGCGGCGGAGCTGGTGGCGCCGGTGTGGTGGCGTCTGGCCGACCGGGCGGTGGCACTCGGGGCCAGGATGCCGGAGCCGGTGTTCACCGCCGATCCCGCGCTGGCGGTGCGGGTGGGCGGGCAGCTGCTGGGGCCAACGGCCCGCGAGGGGGCGGTTTATCGCTTCGCCCTGCCCGCCGGCCCGGCCACCCTCCTCTCCCGCGCCGCCTACCCGCAGGACGCCACCCCCTGGCTCGAGGATCAGCGCCGGTTGGGCGTCATGGTGCGCGCGCTGCGGCTCGACGATACGCCGCTGCCGCTGGGCCACCCCACCCTCGTCGCCGGCTGGTGGGCCCCGGAGACCGACGGCATTACCCGCTGGCGCTGGACCGACGGAGCGGCGGCGCTCGGCACGCTGACCCGGCCGGCGGTGCTGGAGGTGACGCTGGGCGATACGATCCCCTACCCGAAGCGGCGTCGCGCCGCCTGACCCCCTGCCCTACCCGAACCGCCCCGAGCGCGGAAACCCGCTCGGCACCGCGTGGCCCGCCTGCGCCCGCGTGCCCAGCCAGGCGCGCAGATCGGTCTCGGTCCGCGTCTTCTCCCCAAGCCGCCAGGACAGCCCGTCGGCCAGGCGGAACACCAGCGCGTCCATCAGGGTACCGGATTTCATCCGCATCAGGATCACCCCGGCCCCGCGCGCCAGCTCCGGCACCTGGTCCAGCGGGAACACCAGCAGTCGGCGGGCCGAGGACACCACCGCCACATGGTCGCCCTCGGCCTTCACGCACAGCACCGCCTCCTCGCCGGGGCGCAGGTTCAGCACCTGCCGGCCGGTGCGCTTTTCGGCCAGAAGCTCGGCGGCCGGCACCAGGAAGCCGCGCCCGCCGGCCGAGGCCAGCAGATAGCGCGCACCCTCCTCCGGCACGAACAGCGCCACCACGTCATCCTCGTTGCCGAGGTCGGCCAGCAGCCGCACCGCCTGGCCGTCGCCGCGCCCGCGCGGAAGCTCCGCGGCCTTCAGGGTGAAGGCGCGGCCATTGGTGGCGAACAGCACCAGCCGGTCGGTGGTCTGGCAGGGCAGCAGGGCGCGCAGCCGGTCGCCCTCCTTGAAGCGCAGCTCGGCCGGATCGGCGATGGCGCCCTTCACGGCGCGGATCCAGCCCTTCTCCGAGAGGATGACGGTGATCGCCTCGCGCTCCACGAAGGCTTCGGTGCCGATGGCGATCGGGGCCGGCGCCGCGGCCGGGGTGGTGCGGCGGCCGCCGAGCGGCGCGGCGGCGAATTTCCGACCGGTGGCGGCGATTTCCTCGGCCAGCCGATCGCGTTGCCGGGCCGGATCGGCCAGCAGCGCGCGCAGCCCCTTGGCCTCGCGGGCGAGCGCGTCGTGTTCGCGCTTGAGTTCCATCTCCTCCAGCCGGCGCAACGCGCGCAGGCGCATGTTGAGGATCGCCTCGGCCTGGATGTCGGTCAGCGAAAAGCGGGCGATCAGCGCCGGCTTCGGCGCATCCTCCTCGCGGATGATGCGGATCACCTCGTCGAGATTGAGATAGACGATCAGATAGCCGGCGAGGATTTCGAGGCGGCGTTCGATCTCGGCCAGCCGGTACCGGCTGCGCCGGGCCAGCACCTCCCCGCGATGGGCGAGCCAGGCCGCCAGCACGTCGCGCAGGCTCATCACCCGCGGCGTGCGGGTGGCGTCCAGCACGTTCATGTTGAGCGGGAACCGGGTTTCCAGGGCAGAGGCGCGGAACAGCGTCTCCATCAGCAGCTCGGGTTCCACGCCGCGGTTCTTCGGTTCCAGCACCAATCGGATGTCCTCGGCGCTTTCGTCGCGTATATCGCCCAGCAACGGCAATTTGCGCTCTTCCATCAGGGCCGCGATCTGCTCGATCAGGCGGGATTTCTGGACCTGATAGGGAATCTCGGTCACCACGATGCGCCAGGCGCCGTATTTGCCCGGCTCCACCGCCCAGCGGGCGCGCAGGCGGAAGCCGCCGCGGCCGGTTTCGTAGGCCGCGCGGATCGCGTCGGGGTCCTCCACCAGCACACCGCCGGTGGGGAAATCGGGGCCGGGCATATGCGCCAACAGGGCGGCGGTGTCGGCGTCGGGGTGGCGCAGCAGATGGGCGGCGGCGGCGCAGATCTCGGCAGCGTTGTGCGGCGGGATCGAGGTTGCCATGCCGACCGCAATCCCGGCGGCGCCGTTGGCCAGCAGATTGGGAAAGGCGCCCGGCAGGACGACGGGTTCGGCGTCCTCGCCATCGTAGGTGGGGCGGAAATCCACCGCGTCCTGGTCGATCCCGTCCAGCAGCGCCTGCGCGACCTCGGTCAGGCGGGCTTCGGTGTAGCGCATGGCGGCGGGGTTATCGCCGTCGATATTGCCGAAATTCCCCTGACCCTCGACCAGCGGGTAGCGGACCGCGAACTCCTGCGCCAGCCGCACCAGGGCCTCGTACACCGCGACATCGCCATGGGGGTGAAACTTGCCGATCACGTCGCCCACCACCCGGGCGCATTTCTTGAACCCCGAGCCGGGGTCCAGGCGCAGCTGGCGCATGGCGAAGATCAGCCGCCGATGCACCGGCTTGAGCCCGTCGCGCACATCGGGCAGCGAGCGGGACATGATGGTGGAGAGCGCATAGGCCAGGTAGCGCTCGGACAGCGCGTCCGCCAGCGGGGCGGGTTCGATATGGCCGATATCATCCGGCATCCGGGGGCGACTCCGTGGCGGCAAGAAGGGTGACGCGGTCGTAGAGCATCCGCCGCGCGTGCGGCAGCGGCTTGTGGTGCAGGCCGAATGCGTCGCGGGACAGGAAATGCCCGGTCAGCGCGAGCCCGTCGCGGCAGTCGGCGGCGCTGGCCGGCGCATCGGGCGCGGTCAGGAAGGCGGGCAGCGGCAGCAGCTTCGCCGCCCAGTCGGCCGCCGCCGCCGCCGTCACCGCCCGGCCGGTGCGCGGCGAGACGAAGGCGAGGCCGTCGGTGGCGCCGGTGACGGCGCAGCGGTCCAGCGCCAACCCGTAGCCGAGCTCGGCCAGCAGCAGCGCCTCCCAGCGGACCAGTTCGGGCAGCAGGGCGGGGCCCTCGGCGAGATGGGCGATCAGGGACACCAGGCCGCGGAACACCGCCGGGTGCGGCTCGCGCTCCGCCAGCCCGCCCGCGGCAACCGCGGTGGCGGCGGTCAGCATCGCCAGCGCCAGCGCGTCGTCCAGCGCCAGGGCGGCGGCGGGGTGGACCAGCTCGGCGGTGAAACTGCCGAGCTGGTCGGCGAGGCGGGCAAGCCAGCGCAGCGCGATGAGGTTCCCCGGCTGCCACAGCGCCGCCTGCCCGCGCGAGGCGCCACCGCGCGCCAGCCCGCGATGGGTGCCGTGGGCCTCGGTCATCGCGGTGACGATCAGGTCGGCCTCGCCCCAGAGGCGGGTTTCCAGAACGATGGCGGGGGCGGTCCAGTCCATGGCCAGTCCGTGGGTGAGGCGGGTAGTGTAGCGCGCGCGGGAGCTGCGGGGGATGCGATGCGACGGATGA
>DAHWNE010000234.1 GCA_027340195.1 Acetobacteraceae bacterium
CGCCCATGAAAATGCGCGCGCGAGGGAAGTTGAACGGCAGAAACCCGGCGCAGCCGGCGATCAGCAGAAGGGCGGCGAAATAGGCGAACCAACTGCCCAAATAGGCAGCGATCCCGGCCAGAAAGCCGGCGGCGATCAAGCTGACACCGGCGGCGAGACCGTTCAGCCCGTCGATGAAGTTCATCGCATTGGTCACAAACAGGATCCAGCCGGCGGTCGCCAGGGCGCCCACCCATCCGACATAGAACCCGCCGACATAGGGCAGCCGGTAATCGCGCACATAGATGCCGCTACCCACCGCCACCGCCGCCGCCAGGCATTGCGCGGCCAGTTTCACCGCGAATGGCCAGTCAAACAGGTCATCGAGGAACGCGACCGCGGCGATCAGCACCGATGCCCCGATCACACCAAGAAAATATGGCTCGGCCAATCGGGCGAATCGGGCGAAGGCGAACAGCAGCGCAACCCCGAGCAGGAACGCGCCGACGATGCCGACCCCGCCCCCCTTGGGGGTGGGCGCGTGATGCGCCTTGCGCGGATCCGGCCGGTCCATCACCCGTAGCCCGATCATCCCGCGCACCAGCGCGGCCGAGACCAGCGCCAGCATGGCGATGAAGGCCAGATGGCGGGTCAGCGCCAGCGCGGTCATCGCCGCTCAGCGCCCGGCATACCCATCCCGTGTCTGCGGCAGCTTCCAGCCCAGCAGGCGCCCGGCGATCATGGTGCGCAGCACCTGCGCGGTGCCGCCGCCGATGGTAAACATCCGGGCGTCGCGCGCCATGCGCTCGAGCGGCCAGTCCCGCGAATAGCCACGCGCGCCGTGCAGTTGCAGCGCGTCATTGGTGACGCGGATCGCCAGTTCCGAGGCGAAAAGCTTCGCCTGGGCCGCCAGCAGCGGGTCTGGAAACGGATCGGCCGAGCTGGCGGCCTGATGGATAGACAGCCGCGCTGCATTGAGGCCGGTCGCCATGTCGGCGAGCATCCACTGCACCCCCTGGAACTCCCCGATCGGGCGGCCGAACTGGTGGCGCGCACGGGTGAACTCCAGCGCCGCGTCGAACGCGCCCTGCGCCAGCCCCAGCGCCACCGTGGCCGCGCCCACTCGCTGGGTGTTGTAGGCGTCCATCAGTTGGGCGAAGCCGATCGGTGCACCAGCCGGGCCGCGCAGAACCATGTCGTCGCGGATGAACAGGTCGCGGAAGATGATCTCGGTCTCGGGGATGCCGCGCAGGCCCATGGCGGGTTCGCGCTTGCCGATAACCAGCCCCTCCGGCGTGCCCGCCTCGGGATCGCGCACCGCCAGGAATCCGCCGATGCCACCCCCTTCGATGCGCGCGAAGATCAAATGCAGGCGGGAGACGCCGCCGCCAGTGATCCAGTGCTTGCGCCCGTTCAACACGAACCCGTCCGGACGCCGAGTGGCAATGGTGGTCATTTCGTTGGCCGCCGAGCCGGCCTCCGGCTCGGTGATGCAGATCGCCGGCTTGTCTCCACCGAGCACCAAATCGGCGGCGAGTCGGCGCTGGGCGGCGCTACCGTGGCGCAGCACCGCCGACAGCGCCCCCATGTTGGTTTCTACCGCGATCCGACCGGTTACCCCGCAGACCCGGGCCAACTCCTCGATGATGATGGCGGCGTCGAGGAAATCCCCGCCGCCGCCGCCGAGCTCGGCGGGGATAGTGTAGCCGAGCAGCCCCGCCGCGCGCAGAGCGCCGACGTTGTCCCACGGATAGGCCTCCGTGCGGTCGATCTCGGCCGCGCGCGGGGCGATGACGGTCTCGGCGAGGTGGCGGACGCGGTCGCGGAGCGCGCGCCTGGGGGGCGGGAGCGGATCGAACATACCCCGGACCCTGCCCGAGAGGGATCGGTTCTGTCCAGGCGGGGCAGGGGCGGTTATGACATGCTCTCCGGTTCCGGAGGTGTCCTTGTCCGCCGCCACTGCCCCCGTCGCCCTGTGTCCCTGCGGCTCCGGCCTGCGCGCCAGCCGCTGCTGCACCGCCACCCCGGACGCGCTCGCCGCCCCCGTCACCCAAACCCTCGAGACCCTGATCGCCCGCGCCACCGCCGCCCTGAGCGACGGCAACCGCGCCGAGGCCGAAGCCCTGGCGCTGGAAGTCCTGGAACTCGCCCCCGGCGCCCTCGGCGCACTCGCCACCCTGTTCGCGCTCCGCAAAGCAGACGGCAACGTCCGTGCCGCCGAGGCCCTGGCCGCCCGCATCGTCGCGATCAACCCAAATGATTTCCGTGCCACCAACGAGCTCGCGCTGCTGCTGCTGGCCCGCGGCGCACTGGGGGAGGCCGAACGCCACGCCCGCAACACCGTTCGCATCGCCCCCGAAAACCCACAATCGCACAACTTGATGGGCATGATCCTCACCGAGGCGCACCGCCCCCAAGTGGGCGAGTTCCACTACCGGCGGGTCCTGCACCTCTCGCGCGGGCGGGATCCGATCCTGCTCGCCAACCTGGCGTGGAATCTCAAGAACCAGGGACGGATGGCGGAAGCGCGCGAGCTCTATGCCGAATCGGTCGCCGGCGCGCCGGAGGTGCTGCAAACCCTGCTCGGCCTGGCCCGGCTGGAGGAGGCCGACCGCCAATTCGACGCCGCGATGGAGGTGTTACAACGCGCCGAGCGCGTCGCTCCGGCCAACCCTTCTGTACGCCTGACCCGCGCGGTGGTGCTCGACCGGATGGGGCGCACCGCGGAGGCACTATCGGTACTGGACGCGGTGGCCCGCGACTCGCCCGACGGCCTGGGACCCGAGGAGTTCCTGGCCAAGGGCCGGCTGCTCGACCGGCTTGGCGACTATGACGCCGCCTTCGCCGCGTTCACCGAAGGCAAGGCACGGGCCCGCGCGCTGAGCGGACTCGCCTATCAGGACGCGGCGGCGGCCGACCTGTTCGGCCGTCTGGCCGGGTTCTTCACCGCCGGGCGAATGCGGCTCCTGCCGCGCGCCACCACCCGCTCCGACAGCCCGCAGCCGCTCTTCGTGCTGGGCTTCATGCGCTCTGGCACCACACTGGTGGAGCAGACCCTGAGCGCCCATCCCGCGGTCAGCGCCGGCGACGAGCTGCCGACCTTGAACGAGATCGCAGCGCTGATGCCGCGGATGCTGGAAAGCCCTCTCACCTACCCCGAGGCGCTGGTGGAGCTCTGGATGGGCGATCACCGCGACGACCTGGACCTGCTGCGCGACCATTACCTGCGCCGGGCCCGCCAGCTGGGGGCGGTGGACGACGCGCGGCCCTGGTTCACCGACAAGATGCCGCTCAACGAGATGCATCTGGGGCTGATCTCGCTGCTGTTCCCGGACTCGCCGCTGCTGCACGTGCGGCGCCATCCGCTGGATGTCGTGCTGTCGGTGTTTTCCAACCAGATGACGCACGGGTATCTGTGCGCGTTCGACCTTGGTTCGGCGGCGCGGCATTTCGCGCGGGTGACCGAGCTGGTGGAGCGTCTGCGCGGCGAGCTAACGCTTCGCTACATGAGTCTGCGCTACGAGGACCTGGTAGCGGAGCAGGAGGCGGGAGTGCGGCGAATGCTCGACTTCGTCGGGCTCGGGTTCGACCCGGCGTGCCTGGCGTTCCACCGCAACCGGCGCTACGCGCGCACCGCCTCCTACGCGCAGGTGGCGGAGCCGCTGTACGATCGTTCGGTGTTTCGTCACCGGCATTACTTGAAACACCTGGAACCGGTGATCCCGGTGTTGGCGCCGGCGATCGCGACGCTGGGGTATCCGCTGCCATGAGATGGGCGTTGCGCAGCGAGGGCTGGGCGGGATAGGGTTGCCCTGAAACCGGATCGGCCGGGCCGACGGCGCACGGGGGGGCGGGATGGCGGAGGTGAACCAGGGCGGCAGCGCCAGCGGCACGGCCACTCTTGCCGGAGAGGAGATGTTCGCCGCCGCCCAATCGTCCGCCTCGGGGACCGTGGTGTCCACCGGCACTCTGACCAATGCCGGCACCATCACCGGCACCGTGACGTTGGCCGGCGGGACCGGGCTCGTCAACGAGTCCGGCGGCGCGATCATCGGATATGCCTACGCGCCGTCCGGCAATACCAGCGGCGTGACGGTCACGAACCTGGGCGTCATCGACAACACTAATGCCACATTCGGCTTCGGGGTGCGGGAGTTCTATACCGGCACCGTCACCAATGGTTCGGTGAGCGACGCGACCGCCTCGATCGCGGGATTTTCCGGCGGGATTTCTCTCGGCGGGAGCCTCGGCGCGGTCGTCAACTACGGCACCATTACCGGCACCGGCGCGACCGGCGACAGCGCGGTCTTCGTCAACCGCGGTTCGGTTGCCAATCTGGGCACCGCGGCGGTCATTTCCGGGGCTTCCGCGGGCGTGCTGGTGTGGTACTCGGGCGCGGTCGTCAATCAGGGCTCGATCCGCTCGGCGGCGGGGGCCGGGGTGCAGATCGGCGCCCGCGGCCCGGGCGGCGGCACGGTCTTGAACGGTGCCGGCGATACGGTTGCGTCGATCGTCGGCTACCGATACGGCGTGCAAGCCGGATATACCGTCGCGACGGTGACGAATTTCGGCACCATTGGGTCGCCGAAGGGCTGGGGTATCGACCTCGTCGGGGGAACGGTCATCAACGGTGGAACCCTGGATCATCAGGCGGCAATTTATGGCGCATCGGGCGGGCTGGAGAGCACCGGCACCATCGCCGTCAGCAACTACGGAACAATCCGAAGCAGCGGGGGGAAAGGCGTCTATATCGATTCCGGATCAATCACCAACGGCGCGGCAGGACAGACAGGCGCGCTGATCTCCGGAGGGCAGAACGCCATCGACGTATTCGTCGGCGGTACGGTTACGAATTACGGTTCGATCGTCTCATCCTCCGCCGGCTTCAGCGCGGTCTATTTCAAGGCCGGCGGCGGCGTGAGTAACGCCGCCCACGCGCTGATCCAGGGCGCCTACCGGGCGATCGACGCGGGCGGCACCGCCAGCATCGTCAACCAGGGCACTATCCTGGGCACCAATGTCACTTATTCGGCAGTGGCCCTGGCGGCCGGGACCATCGTTAACCAGTCCGGTGGGGTTATCCAGGGGGCGAGCGACAACGCAATCTCGCTGGCCGGAGCGGGGCTGATCGTGAACGACCTGGGCGGCACCATCCTGGGCGCCAATATGGGCGTGGAGCTCGGCGGCACCGCCAACGTCTTCAACGCAGGGCAGATCAGCGGCGGCATAGAGGCCTATTACGCCCCCGGCAGCAGCCCGACCACCGCCGGGGCGATCTACGTCACCAATACGGGCACCATCGGCGGCCTCAACGGAGTCGCGGTGGTTAACGGTGGCAGCGTCACCAACGGCGCCAGCGGCAGCGCCACCGCGCTGATCACGGCCACCGCCGCCGGGGTGTACAATGGCGACAGTTTCGGCACCGTGGTCGTCACCAACTACGCGACCATCGCCGGTGGGCCGACCAACGGCTTCGGTGTGTTCATCCAGAACGTCGGCACCGTCTCCAACTACGCCGGCGCGCTGGTCGAAAGCCGGATCGGCGTGCAGCTCAACGCCGGCGCTCTCTATAATGCCGGAACCATCCTCGGCCTCGGCTCGCTGGGCGCGGTTGGCGTCCAGAGCGGCGGCGCAGGATCGATCTCGGTCACCAACCTCGGCGTGATCTCCGGCGCCCGCTTCGGCGTGGACCTCACCGATAGCGCGAATCTGGTCAACAACGGCATCATTGCCGGGACGGTCGGGGTGTATCTAAATCCCGGCAGTCTGTCCGGTGGCGGGCAGCTAAGCGGCACCCTTTCCAATGCCGGCATCATTGCCGGCAGCAGCGGCACGGCGGCGGTGCTGGGACAATCCGCGACCCTGATCATCGACCCCGGTGCCGTGTTCGACGGCAACGTCACCAACGCGGAAACCGGGCAGGGCTGGCAAATGGTCCTGGGCTCCGCCGCCGCGGCCGGTACCCTCAGCGGGCTCGGCACCCAGTTTACCGGGTTCGGCGGCATCCAGCTCGCCACCGGCGCGACCTGGACCCTGGTCGGCACCAACACCCCGGCCTATGTGCTGGACATCACCGGCGGGGCCGGCACCCTGGTCAACGCCGGGCTGCTGGTGCTCAGCGCGGGCCCGTCGGGTGGAATTGGGTTCGCCCAGCAGATCGACCCCGCCCTGCTGGTCAACACCGGCACCATCCTCGCCAGCCCCGCCAGCTATTCCGCGATCTACTCCGGCCTGACCGGCACCGGCGGGGTGCTGCAGATCGCCGATGCCAGCAAACTCACCGCGGATGGCCCGGTCGCGGCCTACCCGATTCACACATCTCCTCTCCT
>DAHWNE010000251.1 GCA_027340195.1 Acetobacteraceae bacterium
GAATGCTCGTGCGCGGGAATGTCTATGTCATATATTGCAACTATATCCGGCCGCCGCACGACAAGATCTGCCTTTGCTTCTGTGAAACCGATCGGCTGTTCTTCTTCATCAATTCACGTCCTCGGCTGATCGCCGACGCGCAGGAGATCATCCACCAATCCGAGCTGGCGAGCGCGCTCACGCACGACAGCTATATCGACCTGTCGGGGCCGAAGACCTTTTCCGCGGAGGACGTCCTGAAAGCACAGGATCGCGGCCCCCTGGCCCCCGCCGCCATTCAGCGAATCCGCGACCGCCTCCAGACCGGCGCGCGCACCCTGTCCGGTCGCTACAAGGCGCTCGCATTGGCGAACCTCATCCGAGCGGCGCGCGCGTTGCCCCACCCCCCCGCCCCGGCCTAACCTCCGCCCCCGATGCCGCCCCCAGCGCTCCCCCGCCGCCTCCTCCTCGCCGCCCTCGCCGCCCCCGCGCTCCCGCGGCCCGGCCCGCGCGAACTCACCATCGCCGTCGCCTCCGCCATCCGCCAACAGGCGGTGCATGACCTGTTCGCCGCCCCGTTCCAGGCCGCCACCGGCATCCGCGTCCTGGTCCAGACCCGGCCGGAGGGCATGGCCGCGCTCACCACCGGCCTCACCGGCAAGAACCCCGCCTGGGACCTGGTGGAGGTGAACGGGCTCGACCTCGCCGCCGGCTGCAAAGCCGACCTGTTCGCCAAGCTGGACCCCGCCGCCATCGGCGGCGCCGCGCATTACCGGCCGGCCGCGCTCTCCCCCTGCGGCATCGGCGCCACCTGGCAGGCGACCGTGCTGGCCTGGGACAAGGACAAATATCCGGCCAAGCCGGACTGGCCGGCGTTCTGGGATATCGCCCGCGCCCCCGGCAAGCGCGGCCTGCGCCAGGGCGTGCGCGGCAACCTGGAAATCGCCCTGATGGCCGACGGGGTGGCGCCGGCGGCGGTGTACAAGGTGCTCGCCACCACCGACGGGATCGATCGCGCCTTCCGCCGCCTCGATCAGCTGCGCCCCTATCTGGTGTGGTGGAAAACCGGCGCCGACGCGGCGCGGCTGCTCACCTCCGGGGCGGTGCTGATGACCAGCGCGCCCAGCGAGGCGATCGTCGCCGCCGACCACGACGCGCACCGCAATTTCGCCTTCCGCTGGGACGGCAACATCCACCAGTTGCAAAGCTGGGCGGTGGCGCGCGGCGGGCCCAACCGGGCGGCGGCGCTGCAATTCCTCTATTTCATCGGCACCCCGGCGATCGAGGCGCGCATGGCCGAGCGGTTCGGCATCGGCGGGCTGGCGCACGGCGCCAACGCCGGGTTGGCCCCGTCGCAGGCCGCGCTGTCCTCCACCCTGTCCGCCAACCTGGCCAAGGGGCTGGCCTTCGACGATGGGTTCTGGGCGGCGCGGCTGGTGAAGCTGCGGCAGCGGTTCGATGCCTGGGCGGCGCATTAGCCCCCGCCTCGCCGCCGCCTTCGCCACCGCGACCGGCGGGCTGGTGTTCATCGGCGCGCTGGTGACCGCGTTGGTGCGCCTGCCCGTCAACCGCCGCCAGTTCCGCCTGTCCGATGTCGCGCGGGAGGCCGAGCAGGCCGGCTTCCGCGCCTTGCCGCTGGTGCTGCTGCTGGGCGCGCTGATCGGCCTGATCCTGGCCTTCCAGTCGGCCATCCCGATGCGCCGGTTCGGCGCCGACATCTTCGTCGCCAACCTGGTCTCGGTCAGCCTGCTGCGCGAGCTCGGCCCGCTGCTCTCGGCGGTGATCCTCGCCGGGCGCACCGGCTCGGCCTTCGCCGCCGAGCTCGGCACCATGAAGGTGAACCAGGAACTCGACGCGCTCGCGGTGATGGGCCTCGACCCGGTCACCCTGCTGGTGCTGCCGCGCATGGCGGCGACGCTGCTGGTCACCCCGGTGCTGACCCTGATGATGGATGCGGCGGGGCTGATCGGCATGACCCTGGTGATGGTGGGCTTCGGCTATTCGGAACCCGCGATCCAGGCGCAGGTGCAGCAGGCCGCCTCCGTCTCCGACCTGATCGGCGGGCTGGCCAAGGCAGCGGTGTTCGGCGCGGTGGTGGCCGCGATCGGTTGCCGCGCCGGGCTCGGCACCGGCAACGGGCCGCGCGCCGTGGGTCTCGCCGCCACCGCCGCCGTGGTGGGCGGCATCGTCGCCACCATCCTGCTGGACGGGGCCTTCGCCATGCTGTTCTACCGGCTGGGCTGGTGATGGCGATCATCGAAGCCAGCGGCCTCGCGCAACGCTTCGGTGACCGCACCATCTTCCGCGACGTCTCCTTCCGCGTGGAGGAAGGCCAGGTGTTCGTGCTGCTGGGCGGCTCGGGTTGCGGTAAATCCACCCTGATGCGCCAGCTGGTGGGCCTGCTCCCCCCCACCGAAGGGGAGATCGCGATCGCCGGCGCCCGCATCACCGGCCCCGACGCCGCCCCCGCGCTGGCGGCGGCGCGGCGGCGCTTCGGGGTGATGTTCCAGTCGGGCGCGCTGTTCGGCTCGCTCGATCTGGCCGGCAATGTCATGCTGCCGCTCGAGATGTTCACCGACCTTCCCCGCGCCGAACGCGCCGCCCGCGCCCGCGCCAAGCTGGCGGAGGTGGGCCTCGCCGATGCCGCCGACCGCCTGCCCGCCGAGATCTCGGGCGGCATGGCCAAGCGCGCCGCCATCGCCCGCGCCCTGGCGCTGGATCCGCCGCTGCTGTTCCTCGACGAACCCTCGGCCGGGCTCGACCCGATCACCGCGGCCGAGCTCGACCGGCTGATCCTGAGCCTGCGCGACCGGCGCGGCACCAGCTTCGTCGTGGTCACCCACGAGCTCGCCTCCATCCTGGCGATCGGCGATGCCTGCCTGATGCTGGACCGCAACGCCTGGCCGGACGCGGGCGGCGTGATCGCCGCCGGCCCGCCGCGGGTGCTGAAAGCCGAGAGCCGTCATCCCGTCGTGCGCGCCTTCTTCGACCGCGCGCCGCTGGCGGCGGAGGCGGCCTGATGGGCGGGCAGGGCGGCTTCCTGCGCACCGGCGCGCTGGTGGTGCTGGGCCTCGGGCTGCTGGTCGGGATCCTGTGGTATCTCGGCGGCGACCGCTTCCGCCACGGCGAGGTGCTGGAAAGCTATTTCCACGAATCGGTCCAGGGTCTGGATGTCGGCGCGCCGGTGAAATACCGCGGCGTCACCGTGGGCCGGGTCACCGCGGTCGGGCTGGTCAGCGCCGAATACGGCAGCAACGCGGCGGACCTGGACCGCAGCGTCTATCGTCAGGTCTTCGTGCGCTACCTGGTCGATACCGCCAAGATGGGCATGGTGCCCAGCCTGTCCAAGGCGATCGCGCTCGGCCTGCGCGCGCGCATCGTTTCGCAGGTGCTGACCGGGGTGGGCTACATCGAACTCGATTTCGTCGATCCCCGCGCCTATCCCTGGCGCTCGCCGCCCTGGACGCCGCGCGACCCGATGGTCCCCTCGGTCCCCAGCACCTTCACCCAGGTGCAGGACGCGGCGCAGGCGCTGCTGGCCAAGATCGACCGCATCGACCTCGACGGGCTGGCCGACGGCATCCAGCGGCTGGTCGCCACCTTGCAGACCGACCTCACCACCGGCGATGTCCATCGCACCCTGGCCGACGCCGATGCGCTGCTGGTGACCACGCGCGCCCAGGTGAAGGCGGCCGATCTGCCGGCCACGGCGGCGGCGCTGCGCGGCACCGCGGCGGCGCTCACCGCGCTCGCGCGCTCTCCGGCGCTGGGGCGGACGCTCGCCAACGGCGCCCGGGCCTCGGCGCAGCTGGTGGCGCTGGCCGGGCAGCTCTCGCGGCTGGCCGCCAGCGTGCAATCGGCCACCACCGAGGAGACCGCCGGCCTCAACGCCCGGCTGGACCCGATCCTACGCGACTTGGCCGCCACCGCGCGCAACCTGCGCGCCGTCACCGACAGCGTGCGCCAATATCCCGGCATCCTGCTCGCCGCGCCGCCGCCGAAATGATGTTCACGACCGATTTCGCCGACCAGGCGGTGGTGCTGCCGCTGTGGCT
>DAHWNE010000265.1 GCA_027340195.1 Acetobacteraceae bacterium
GGTCTGCGCCACCGCCTCATAGGTCAGGGTGCCGGACCGCGAGACGATGCCGACGGTTCCCGGCTTGTGGATATGCCCGGGCATGATCCCGATCTTGCATGCCCCGGGGGTGATGACCCCCGGACAATTCGGCCCGATCAGGCGGGATTTCGAGCCGGTCAGCGCCCGCTTCACCCGCACCATGTCCAGCACCGGGATGCCCTCGGTGATGCAGATCACCAGCGGCACCTCGGCCTCGATCGCTTCCAGGATCGCATCCGCCGCATAGGGCGGCGGCACATAGATCACCGAGGCATCCGCGCCCACCGCCGCGCGCGCCGCGGCCACGGTATCGAACACCGGCAGCCCCAGATGGGTGGAGCCGCCCTTGCCCGGGGTCACGCCGCCGGTCATCTTCGTGCCGTAGGCGATCGCCTGCTCGGAATGGAACGTGCCCTGCGCGCCGGTGAAGCCCTGGCAGATCACCCGCGTGTTCGCATCGACCAGAATGGCCATTACGCGGCCTCCTTCACGGCCGCCACCACTTTCTCCGCGGCGTCGGCCAGGTTGTCGGCGGCGATGATCGGCAGCCCCGATTGCGCCAGGATCGCCTTGCCCTGCGCCACGTTGGTCCCTTCCAGCCGCACCACCAGCGGCACCGAGAGCTTCACCTCCCGCGCCGCCTTCACCACGCCTTCCGCGATCACGTCGCAGCGCATGATGCCGCCGAAGATATTGACCAGAATCCCTTCCACATGCGGATCGGACAGGATGATCTTGAACGCCGCCGTCACCCGCTCGGCCGTCGCGCTGCCGCCGACATCGAGGAAATTCGCCGGCGCCGCGCCATAGAGCTTGATGATGTCCATGGTCGCCATCGCCAGCCCGGCGCCGTTGACCATGCAGCCGATGGAGCCGTCCAGCGTGATGTAGTTGAGCGCGTGCTTCGCCGCCTCGAGCTCCTTCGGGTCCTCCTCCGCCTCGTCGCGCAGGGCTTCCAGCTCGGCATGGCGGAACAGGGCGTTGTCGTCGAAGCTGATCTTGGCATCCAGCGCCACCACCGCGCCGGCGCCGGTGACCACCAGCGGGTTGATCTCGACGATGGCGCAATCCAGGGCGATGAAGGCCTCGTACATCGCGGCGACGAACTTGCCGAAGGCGCCGACCTGCGCGCCCGTCAGCCCCAGCCCGAAAGCCAGGCGCCGCGCCTGGAACGGGAAGAACCCGGTCGCCGGGTCCACCGCCACGCGCAGGATCTTCTCCGGGCTGTGGGCGGCAATCTCCTCGATCTCCATGCCGCCCTCCGCCGAGGCGACGATGGTCACGCGCCCCGATCCCCGATCGACCAGCAGCGAGAGGTAGAGTTCCCGGGCGATGTCGCAGCCGGCCTCCACATAGACCCGATGCACCTTGCGCCCAGCCGGGCCGGTCTGCCGGGTGACCAGCACATGACCCAGCATGGCGGCGGCGGCCTCGCGCACCTCCGCCGCCGAGCGGGCGATGCGCACGCCCCCCTTGCCGGTGGGATCATCGGCGAAATGCCCGGCGCCGCGCCCGCCCGCGTGGATCTGCGATTTCACCACATAGACCGGGCCGGGCAGCTTCGCCGCCGCCGCCGCGGCCTCGTCCGGGGTCCAGGCGACGTGGCCGTCCAGCACCGCCACGCCGTAGCGGCGCAGCAGGTCCTTGGCCTGATATTCATGGATGTTCATGCTGGCCTCAGCCGACCAGCTTTTTCGCGGCCTCGATCAGCTCCTTTACCGCGGCGCAGGATTTGTCGAACGCCGCCTGCTCGTCGGGATTGAGAGAAATCTCCACCACCCGCTCCACCCCGCCGGCGCCGATCACCACCGGCACGCCGATATAAAGCCCGTCGATCCCATACTGCCCGGTGAGATAGGCGGCGCAGGGCAGCACCCGCTTCTTGTCGCGCAGATAGCTCTCGGCCATCGCGATCGCCGAGGCCGCGGGGGCATAGAACGCCGAGCCGCGCTCGAGCAGCTTCACGATCTCCCCGCCGCCATTGGCGGTGCGGGTCACGATCGCGTCGATCTTCGCCTGCGTGGTCCAACCCATCTTGATCAGATCCGGCACCGGAATGCCGGCCACGGTGGAATAGCGGGTCAGCGGCACCATCGTATCGCCATGCCCGCCCAGCACGAAGGCGGTCACGTCCTCCACCGAGACGTTGAACTCGTGCGCCAGGAACAGCCGGAAGCGGGAACTGTCCAGCACGCCGGCCATGCCGACCACTCGGTTCGCCGGCAGGCCGGATTTCTCCTTCATCACCCAGACCATCGCATCCAGCGGGTTGGTGATGACGATCACGAAGGCATCCGGGCAATGGGTCTTGATGCCCTGCGCCACTTCCGCGATCACGCCGGCGTTCTTGCCTATCAGGTCGTCGCGGGACATCCCCGGGGTGCGGGGGAATCCGGCGGTCACAATCACCACGTCGGACCCGGCGATGGCGGCGTAGTCCGACCCGCCGGTCATCATGGAATCGAACCCGTCCACCGGGCCGGATTGCATCAGATCCAGCGCCTTGCCGGCGGCCACGCCCCCGAAGACGTCGAACAACACCACATCGCCCAGCTCCTTCAGGCCGACCAAGTGGGCGAGCGTGCCGCCGATATTGCCGGCGCCGATCAGGGCGATCTTGTTGCGGGCCATGGGGACCTCTCGGATGTGACGGTTGTGCGGGTGCTAACGCATCGGCCCCGCCCGGACAAGCGCGATGGCGGGCGCGGCGGCCAGGGGTGTCACCCCTGGACCCGACCAGGGGCGCTGCCCCCGGACCCCGCCAAGGGCAGCGCCCTTGGATCGGCACTCTTTGGGTTGGGGTGGGGAGGGGCGCCGATCCCGTCCTTCATGCAGGACCGCGTCAGCGCCCCTCCCCACCCCAAC
>DAHWNE010000286.1 GCA_027340195.1 Acetobacteraceae bacterium
GCGGGCGCGCAGGCCCTGGATGAAGCCGTTGTTCACCGCCGAGGAATAGAACCCGGTGGGCGAGAAGCGGTTGAGGAACACGTCGCCGGCGTTCAAGGTCAGCAGCTTCTTCTTCCACGCCTCGCTGACCGGGGATTCGCGGGTCAGCAGGGGACGGGTGCCGAACTGGAACGCCACCGGGCCGAGCTCGGGGTTGTCGATCCAGTCCTCCCATTCGTCGAGCCACCAGACGCCGCCGGCCATGATGATCGGGGTCTCGTGCAGCCCGTATTCGCGCATCACCTTGCGCAGCGCGACCACCCGCGGATACGGGTTCTCCGGCCGGGTCGGGTCTTCCGAATTGGACAGCCCGTTATGGCCGCCGGCCAGCCACGGGTCCTCGTACACCACCCCGCCCAACAATTCGGCGGTCTTGTGGTAAGCACGCTTCCACAGCGCGTTGAAGGCGCGGGCCGAGGAGATGATCGGGTAGTAATAAACCCCAAACCGGGCGGCGATGTCGGACAGCCGGTAGGGCATCCCGGCGCCGCAGGTGATCCCGGCGATGATGCCTTTGGCCTGTTCCAGCACCTCGGTGATGATGCGTTCGGCGGCGCCCATCTCCCACAGGATGTTGGCGTGGATCCGCCCGGCACCGGAGGCGAGTTCGTAGGCCCGCCGCGCCTGGGTGAGCGCCCCCTTGATGGCGTAGGCCACCAGCTCCTCGTGGCGTTCGGTGCGGGTGCGGCCGTGATAGGTCTGCGGGATGCGCCGTCCCGCGGCGTCGAAACTGTCGGCGTTGACGGCCGAGAACGTGCCGATCCCGCCCGCCGCCGCCCAGTGTCCCGAGGTGATGCCGTTCGAGATGGACACGCCTTTGCCGCCTTCGACCAGCGGCAGAATCTCGGCTCCGCCCATGCGGATGGCGTTGAGGAGTTTCATCGCTGCGCCATCCGGCGGGAAGCTGGAGCGCAGCCTGCGATCGCGACGGTCATCGACATCCCTCTGCTTCCCCTGAATCCATAGAAGAAGTCGGCCGCTCCCCGCAACCGGCCCCCTCGCCGCGCTGTCGCGGAGAGGGGGCTCGTGCTGACGATGCCCGCTCAGTCCCCCAGCGCCGGCTGCTCGCGACGGTCGCGCCCGCCACCACCGCCCTTCGGACCCACCTGGTCGGTGATGTCGGCCCCGGTCGCCTGATCGACCACGCGCATGGAAAGCTTCACCTTTCCCCGCTCGTCGAAGCCGATCACCTTGACCTTCACCGCATCGCCCACGTTCACCACATCGGTGGTCTTGTTCACCCGCCCCGGCAGCAGTTCGGAGATATGCACCAGCCCGTCGCGGGAGCCGAGGAAGTTCACGAAGGCGCCGAACTCGGCGGTTTTGACCACCTTGCCGTTGTAGATCATGCCGATCTCGGGCTCGGCCACGATGCCGCGGATCCAGTCGATCGCCGCCTGCGCCCGCTCCTGTTCGGTGGCCGCGATCTTGATCGTGCCGTCGTCCTCGATGTCGATCTTGCAGCCGGTCTGCTCGACGATCTCGCGGATCACCTTGCCGCCGGTGCCGATCACCTCGCGGATCTTCTCCTTCGGCACGTTGATCACGGTGATGCGCGGCGCGGTCGCCGCCACCTCGTGCCGGGCGCCGGTGATGGCCTTGGCCATCTCGCCCAGGATGTGCATCCGCCCGTCCTTCGCCTGATCCAGCGCGATGCGCATGATCTCCGGCGTGATGGAGGTGATCTTGATGTCCATCTGCAGGGAGGTGACACCTTTCTCGGTGCCCGCCACCTTGAAATCCATGTCGCCGAGGTGATCCTCGTCGCCCAGGATGTCCGACAGCACCGCGAAGCCGCGGTCCTCCTTGATGAGGCCCATGGCGATCCCGGCCACCGGCCGCGCCAGCGGCACCCCGGCATCCATCAGCGCGAGCGAGGAGCCGCACACCGTCGCCATCGACGAGGAGCCGTTGCTCTCGGTGATCTCGGAGACCACCCGCAGCGTGTAGGGGAACTTCTCCTTCGCCGGCAGCAGCGGGTGCACCGCCCGCCAAGCGAGCTTGCCGTGGCCCACCTCGCGCCGCCCGGGCGAACCCATGCGCCCGGTCTCGCCGACCGAATAGGGCGGGAAATTGTAGTGCAGCATGAAATGCTCGCGGTACTCGCCCTCGAGCGCGTCGATGATCTGCTCGTCCTGCCCGGTGCCGAGCGTGGCCACGCAGAGCGCCTGGGTCTCGCCGCGGGTGAACAGCGCCGAGCCATGGGCGCGCGGCAGCACCCCCACCTCGGCGACGATCGGGCGCACCGTGCGCGTGTCGCGCCCGTCGATCCGAATCCCGGTGTCCAGGATCGCGTTGCGGACGATGTCGGCCTCGAGCTCCTTGAAGGCGCCCTTGGCCTTTTCGGTGTCGAGCCCCTCGGCCGCCAGCGTCGCCAGCGCGTCCTTCTTGGCCGCCTCGATGCCGGCGTGGCGCGCCTGCTTCTCGCGTTCCCGATAGGCGGCGGTAATGCCGGCGCGGGCCAGCGCATCGACCCGCGCGGCGAGGGTCTTCTCGGCCTCGGAGACCTCCGGCAGCGGCCAGGGGTCCTTGGCCGCCCGCTCGGCGAGTTCGATGATCGCGGCGATCACCGGCTGGAATGCCTGATGGCCGAAGGTGACGGCGCCGAGCATCACGTCCTCGGGCAGTTCCTTCGCCTCGGATTCGACCATCAGCACGCCTTCGGCGGTGCCCGCGACCCCCAGACCGAGCGCGCTCTCCTCGATCTGCTTCTCGGTCGGGTTCAGCAGGTAGCGGCTCTCCCGATAGCCGACGCGCGCGGCGGCCACCGGGCCGAAGAAGGGAATGCCGGAGAGCGTCAGCGCCGCCGAGCAGCCGATCATGGCGACGATATCGGGATCGTTCTCCATGTCATGGCTGAGGACGGTGGCGATCACCTGCACCTCGTTGCGGAACCCGTGCGGGAACAGCGGGCGGATCGGGCGGTCGATCAGCCGGCTTTTCAACACCTCGGCCTCGCTCGGCCGGCCCTCCCGCTTGAAGAACCCGCCGGGGATCTTGCCGGCGGCGAACGCCTTCTCCTGGTAGTTCACCGTGAGCGGGAAGAAATCCTGCCCCGGCTTGGCGCTACGCGCGCCGACGGCGGTGCAGAGCACGATGGTCTCGCCATAGCTCGCGAGCACCGCGCCGTCCGCCTGACGGGCGATCTTGCCGGTCTCCAGCACGAGCTTGCGCCCGCCCCAGTCGAGTTCCTTGCGGAAATAGTTGAACATGCGTCTTCCTTGCGATGCGCGTGGCATCGGCGGAGGGCAGCCGGACGATCCCTGGCCGGTGTGGCGCGGGCTACGGCGTCTCGGGTCGCATGGGGGCGCGGCGGTGTCCCGCGCGCGCGGGCCATGCGACCGGAGGCGCCGTCCGTGGTCCCGCGCGACGGGGCGGACGGATCGGCGGTTGAAATCCGCCGCGGTCACGGCGTGCGGGGGCAGCGCCCCCGCGGTTGCCCCGCGCCCCTATGGCGCGGGGGTCGGCCCAAGCCGCCCCGGATATGGGGGCCGGCCCGGAAAAATCACCTCCGCCGCGGTCAGCGACGCAGGTTCAGCCTGCCGATCAGCGCCTCGTAGCGCCGCGCGTTCTTGGCCTTCAGATAGTCCAGCAGGCGGCGGCGACGCCCCACCAGCATCAGCAGCCCGCGACGGGAATGGAAATCCTTGGCGTGGGTCTTCAGATGCTCGGTCAGGTTGGTGATGCGCTCGGTCAGCAGCGCGACCTGCACTTCCGGGCTGCCGGTATCGGCCGGTCCGGTGGCGTGTTCCGAGATCAGCGCCGTGCGGCGCTCCGCGGTGATCGACATCGGAGCTACTCCTGGGTTCGAGAGAGAGGGCGCGTCCGGCTCAGAGGATCCGTTCCGGCTGGAGCAACCCTTCTTTCAGGCGACCCAGGCCAACGACGCGGCGCCCCGCCATCACGCGCACCAGCCCCCCATCGGGGGCGGCGGCATCGGGAATCCGGCCCATCAAGGTGACCAGGCTCAACGCCTGGCCATGAACGAGCCGAACGGCCTCTGCCTCGGTCAGGGCCAGCGCCGGGATGTCGGCCAGCGCGGTCGCGACCGGAGCCAGAAGGTCCGGGGAAGCGAGCGCCGTATGATCGGTTCCGACGATCTTGTCCAGGGGGACCGCGTCGGCCTCGGTGAAGGGGCCGACCCGCAGCCGGCGCAGCGCGGCGATATGGCCCAGGCTGCCGCAGGCGGCGGCCAGGTCACGGGCCAGGCTGCGCATATAGACGCCCTTGCCGGACTCCACTTCGAACACCGCGGTATCGGCGTCGGGGCGGGCGATCAGGACGAAGCGGTCCACCCGCGCCGGGCGCGGCTCCAACGCGGGCGGGCGGCCGTCGCGGGCCAGGTCGTAGGCCCG